>JAPPCR010000014.1 GCA_028875725.1 Acidobacteriota bacterium | reverse complement strand
GCTGGCCCTGATCGATATCGGCGCCAGCGCCGGCCTGAACCTGAACTTCGACCGCTACGCCTACCGGTACCTGCGAGCGGGAAGCGAGGTCCTGCGCTGGGGAAGAGGCGGGTCGCGCGTCGAGCTGGAAGCCGACCTGCGGGGACCCGCCACAATGCCGGCGCCGTCACCGGAAATCCCGGTAGCCAGCCGCGATGGAATCGACCTGAACCCGATCGACCTCGCCGACCCGGATGAGTTGCTCTGGCTGCGCGCGCTGATCTGGCCCGAGCACGTGGAACGCCACGCTCAACTGGTGGACGCCGCGGCCGAACTGAAGAACAGCCCGATCCGTCTCCATCGGGGCGACGCTTCGAGGGACCTGCCGCACCTGCTCGAACGTGTCCCGGCCGAAGTTGCGCTGGTCGTCTACTCCACGATCGCCCTCTACCAGGTTCGCCGCGAGGGCCGGCGGCGGATCACGGAGACTCTGGAGGCGCAGAGCCGGGAACGGCCCGTCTGGCAGGTGGCCCTCGAAGGCGTCCACCCGCCGAGCCTCACCCTGACCAGGTATCGAAGCGGTTCCGGCGAGACGGACTTGCTCGCCCGGGCCTCGCCCCACGGCTGGTGGATCGAGTGGCGGAACCCTTAGGCCCGCGCCGTCGGGTCAGAACGAAAAGGTGACCGTCATCGACACGGACCGGGACGCCCCGAGCCAGGCCGCGTTCTCGGTGATCGCGGAGAGGTAGGCCTCGTCGAGGACGTTGTTCGCTACCAGCGAGAACTCCGTCGAGCGGAGAAGTTCGCTCAGCACCTCGCCCGAGAACGTGAGGTAGACGTCCACCAGCCAGTAGTCGTCGGTGTACCAGTCGGCGAGCAGGCTGACCCGCCGCGGCGACGTGTACTTGGCGCTGATACCGGCGGCCAGAGGGCCGGAGCGGTCGAGGGAGATGACCCAGAGCCGATCCGGCACGCCGGTGACGTCCGTCCCGGGCATGATGTTCTGGTTCGCGTCGACCAGCGCGTCACCGCTGCCGACGTACTCGGAGTTGTTCAGCGTGTACGCGGTGTAGAGGGAGAGCTGGTGCGGCATCTGTACCGTCGCCGAGAGTTCGACGCCGTTCGTCTCGATGCCGCCGGCGTTGAAGTAGGCGCCGCCCCCCGGAATCAGGTAGTTGGGTCCGGCCGGCGTCTGCGGCCCGAGGTAGAAGATCCGGTTGTCGAAGTCGATGACGTAGCCGGTGGCGCTCAGGGCGAGCCGTTCGGCCGAGTACTGCAGGCCGACGTCGATGTTCGAGGCGGTTTCGGGCTCGAGCGCGGCGAGGCTGCGGCCCGGTACCTCGAGCAGCGTGCTGCCGATCGCCCGGAAGTTCTCCGCGTAGCCGGCGAAGAGGTCCAGGCCCTCGACCGGCGTTTCGTACGTGACGCCGCCCGAGAAGAGCAGGCTCGAATCGGAATCGACCGTCAGGTCAGGATCGACGTGGAACAGGTCCTCGCGTTCAACGTCGACCAGGTACTGCTTGGCGCCGCCGGTCAGGGTGAAGCGCCCGACGTAGAGCGTCTCCTCCGCGTACAGCATCATGATGCTCTGCGGGAACTCCCACTCGTACTGGTGCCAGTACGGCGCCGCGTTCCACTGGAAGTTGATCACCGGATCGAGGATCTGGTGCCAGTCCCGGCCGAGTCCCCGCTTCGAGTCCTCGTACCAGATGCCGGCGCGCAGCTTGCTCCCGGCGTTGCCGATCGTCGTGAGCCATTCCTCGTCGAGCGTGATGCCGACGCGGTCCTTCGCGTAGTGACTGTGGCGGTAGGACTGCACCGCGGTGGCGCCCGGATGGCAGGCGGGATCGACCTCCGGGCCGCCCGGGCCGTAGTAGTTGAAGAGGAAGGACGACGTGCAGCCCGGCACCGGCCCCACCGCGGCGCCGTCGGGGCCGATGAAACGGATCAGTCCGAGCTGCGAGCCGCCCCGCACGGTGGTGCCGCCGAACAACTCCGATTCGGCGCCGCCCCCGTCGTCGGTGATGTCGACGATGTAGGGCGGCAGCCAGTCACCGCGGCCGCGGTTGCGATGGAAGTAGCCGGCCAGGCTCAGCGAAAGCTCCTCGCCGAACGACCAGTCGGCCTTCAGGTAGCCGAAGGCGTTGCTGCGCCGGGTCTGCCAGCCGCGCCGGTAGAACTGGTTCAGGTACGGCACGCCGGGCCAGTCGCCGATCAGGCGGTCCCAGCGCGGGTTGGCCCGGAAGTCGCTCTCGCTGTAGAGCCGCTGGTAGACGTCCTCGTGGATGTTGTCGTACGAAACGTAGCTCGTCAGATCGACCCGGCCATGGGACGAAACAAGCTTCATCGCGACGTGCTCGCGCGAGTTCAGCGCGGAACCCTCCATCCAGTCGGTCGCTTCCTGGCGGGTCGCCGCGAACCAGGCGCGGGTGTTGCCGCCGAAGATCGGCCCGGTGTCGACCCGCATGAAGAAGCGCTGGCCCTGGTTCTGGCCCAGCGTCATGGACGCCGTGTACGCCCGCTCCTCCGCCGGATCGTCCGTCAGGTAGTTGAACGTGCCCCCCAGGGCCTCGACGGAACGCGAGCTGATGTCCGCGGTCCCCTGGGACACCTCGACGCCGCCGAGGTTCATCGGGTCGAGGAAGCGGTTCGCCTTCGCTCCGCTCCAGTAGTCCGACGTGCCGTTCGGGAAGCCGTCGATCGTGGTCCCGATCTGCACGTCGTTGATCGTCACCTGGAAGCCGCGCATGGCGACGTTGCTCGACCAGTCGTCGAAGCCGTAGGAGTCACCCTCCTGGACCGAGACACCCGGCAGGTTGTCCACGACAGACGTCACCGCGGTGATGTTGGACTGCTGCCGGATCATCGGTTGGGAGACGAGGTTTCTCGCGAAGGTCCGGGGCTCCTCGGCCACGACCGTGACGGTCTCCAGGAGCCTCGCGACCTGCAGAACGAGCCGGACGTTCTCGGTGGCGCCCGCCTCGAGCGAGACCGGCGTCTCGGCTGTCTCGAAGCCCAGCAGAGACGCCGTGACGACGTAGTCGCCGGCCGTGAGACCGGCGCTGGCGTAGGCGCCGTCGCCCTGTGTGATGCGCTCCTGGCGCACGCCCGGGCCCGCCACCGTCACGGTTACACCGGGCAGAGGGTTGCCGTCCGCGTCGACGACGACGCCCTCGATGGTTCCTGTTGTCTGAGCCGCCGCAGCCGTGGCGAGCGACAGCAGCAGGGCGGCGAGGGCCAGGCGTCCTGGCTTGACGTGTGGGGCGTCCATCGGTCCGGTACCTCCCAAGTGGTAGGTGTCCAGGCATTATGGCCTGACCGATGGATGGATGGTGGAGGCGGTGGGAATCGAACCCACGTCCGCGAGACTCGGCGCGAGGGATCTACGTGCGTAGCCTTCACTCGATCAGTCGCCGCCGGCTTGGGTAGAAGGCCACCACGGCCAGCGGTCTAGCCCCGAAGTGATCCGGCCTGAGTTCAGAGCCGCGCTCAGGCGTTTGATCCACTTTGAGTGTCGCTCCTGACGGCGCCGCGAATCAAGGCTCCGGCAGGACCGTGACGGCTTCTAAGCCGCCAGTGCCAATTCGTCGTTGGCGAGTGTCAAAAATCCGGTTAACGAGTCGGACTCGGCACGCAACCCCCGAACCGCATGATCTCCCGTCGAAGCCATGCGCCCCCAGGGACCCGCGATTCTACCGTATTGCTGCAGTCGAGCCGTTAACCGTCCACGGGAACGGGCGCGGGTGACCCGTGCGGCAGCCAGGCGGGGCCCTTCTGTCGAGGATGGTTGACTTCGATCAACCCGGTGCCGAAGGGCTGCCGGGGGATGCCCTCACGCACCCTCGCCGGGGGCGCGAACTCGCCTGCCTTCTCCCATGCCCGTTCGGCCCTCGTGTAACGCTGCTGCTGCCAGTAGAGATGGCCGAGCCAACTCCACACCACCTTCCGGTCTGAGCCGACGACAAGCCCCAGGGCGGTCTTGAACTCCTTCTTGGCGGCCCGGTACCGGCCCTGGCGGGTGAGGACCTCACCCAGGGCGCAGTGTGCTCGCCACCCCGGGTCGGCGGAGATGGCGCTCCGGATCGCCTGCTCGGAGGCGGCGATCGCTTCCGTGGTCTGGCCGCTGCTCTCCTCGTAGTCGCCGGCCTCGAGAGCGGCAAGGCCTTCCTCGCAGTCGGCAACGGTCGCCGTAGCGACAAGAGCCGCGCAGACCAGAAGCACCAAGTGGCGGCCGACCTTCACGCTCGGAGCGTAGCAAGCCTCGCCAACGGCCGGCCTCGTTCAGGCGGCCTAGGGGCTGCCCTCAGAACTCGCCCGGTCTATACGCGCGCACCGTGTTTGCCTCCACGTCCTCCCAATGGATCCACGCCGGCTTGAATCGTCTCTCCGAGAGCAACCGCGCCTGGTCGAAGAAGTGGGGCGACTCGGGCCGGTGGCTCTGGCCGTAGTGGAGGTAACTCGCTCCGCGGGTCTTCTCGCCGAACTCGTAGACGGCCATGTAGGAGGCGCCGGTCGCAGCGTAGCGGAGCTTCCGCTCTTCGCCGGTCTCGAGGGTTGTGGGCGGCGAGTGGTAGAGCGTGAAGGCGACGCCGAGGGGGCCGCGGACGCCGGCCAGCGGCAGACTGGGTTCGTCGTCCGAGAAGGGGACGGCCCCGGCCGAGGGCTGGTTCGCGTGGCGCTGGATGCGGTGGATGTCGCCGTAGGGCACCTTCCAGTCGCCGTAAAGCTCGGTCAGCTTCTCGGCGGCCCGCTCCAGGGCGACGAACCGCGCGGGCATGTCGTTCACGTACTCGGGTTTCAGGGTCTCGACCGGATAGCCGCGGCCGTAGAGCTCCTCGTACCAGCCGACGGCCAGCGTCGCCTGCGTGGAGGTGAGCGAACTCCTGTAGTCCCAGTCCAGCAGATGCTCCAGGTAGGGGCGCACGCGGTCGGCGAGGTCCGGATCGGTGCGCTCGAGCTGCTCGAGGCGGCGGGCGTAGACGGGGATCTCCGTCATCGGCCAGTAGAGGGTCGTGTCGTAGGCGAGGTCCTGGAAGTCCTCGAAGGTGAGATCACGGGCGTTGCGCAGCAGGTAGCGGGCCACCTTGGCCCGGCGCTTGTCGTCGTGCTTGTCCTCGACCATGTAGGGCGGGAAGTCGAGCAGCGAGGGGTTGCCGTCGTCGGTCGTCGTGAAGGGCGTCGAGTTGCAGTTCTGGACGAACCCGGACGGTGGATTGAGGACCTGCGGCAGCTCCTCGATCGGGTGGAACGGACCCCACTCGTTGTTCGGGTCGGCGCCGTCGACGGGCCTGGTCCAGTCGACCGACGGGTCGCGGCGGGCGAACGTCCCGTTGTAGAGGTAGAAGATGTTGCCGTCGGCGTCGGCGTAGGTCGTGTTGAAGGTCTGCAGCAGTTGCATCGAGACGGCGGCGTACCACTCCTCGAAGGTCCGCGCCTTGGCCTGCGCCAGCGCCTGGACCATGCGGCTGCCCTCGTACAGGCGCGGCACGCGGGCGGCGAGGTAGTGGTCCTCGTCTTCCCTGGCGATGATCGGGCCGTAGTGCGAGCGCCGGAGCCCGACCTCGCGCGGTTCGAGACTGCCGTCATCGCTCAGGACGTGGATGGTGGCGCTCCACTCCTCGGCCTGCCGGTAGCCTTCGCCGTAGCGGTACTTGAGCGGGTCGCTCGGGTGGTCGAAGGTCAAACGGTAGGTGTCCGAGATGTCGGCGGCGTTGACCGTGTACGCCCAGCCGAGCCGCTCGTTGAAGCCGGCGGTCGGGAGCGGGCCGCCCGGGTACATGGCGCCCGAGAAGTTGAGCCCCTCGTCGCTCACGACGTGCATCTCCGTGAACATGCCGGAGCCGTACCAGGGCTGGTGGGGGTTGATGAACAGCATCGCGTTGCCGTCGCGCGTCTTGGACGGAGCGACGGCCCACTGGTTCGAGCCGAGCGACGCGGCCAGCTCCTCGGCCAGCCGAGGGAGCCGGCCGCGTGGAGCGTGGGTGGCGCCGAGCAGTCGGCCGAGGATCATGTAGCGCTCGAAGGCGAGCACGTGGAAGGGCTCCATGCGCGTCAGCAGTCGCGGCTTCTCCTCGGGGTGCCGCTCCAGGTAGTAGTTGTAGCCGGCCGCGAAGGCCTCGGCGACCTGGCGGATGTGCTCGGGCAGGTTCGGGAAGTCGCGGCGGGAGGTCCCCACGAGGTCGAAGAGGGCGACCTCGAGGTCGCTGCGGAAGCCCGACTCGCCGACGACCTCGGCGTACCGCCCGAGCGCCTTGATGTAGGTGTCCTCGAGCTGGAAGAAGTGGTCCTCGCACTGGGCCCAGGCGGAGCCGAAGGCGACCGCGGCGTCGGTGGATGCCTTGATGTGCGGTACCCCCCATTCGTCGCGGTGGATGACAACGTCGGCGGCCCAGGCGGGAGCTCCCTGCGCTGCGGGTGCCGGCGGTGCTGACGGGCCTTGCCCGGTTTCTGGCTCGGCCGCGCAGCCGATGACAGCGAGCGCGAGGGCCGCCGTAGCGAGCCGGCTCATCCGGGAGTGACTCAAGCGCATTGGGCCGGCGAGTATCGCACGGCGAGTTCGCAGGGACGTGATCGCGGCGGCAGCCGGCGGGGACGCCGGCGCACCCAGTGTGCGGTCCACCTTCAGTCGGTGGCTCTGAGCCGCTGAATCTGGCCGGGCCAGTCGAGTAACTGCCGGTCGGCGGTCACCAGACGGTGGCCATTCAGCGCGGTGGCAACGATGATCCGGTCGGCTGGATCGCCGGGAAGCTCGGTGAGGAGGATTGAACGCACCCCGACCTCTCCGTCTACTGGGAGCTCCTTGAGACCGTGATCGAGCAAGTACCGCCTTAGTGCTTCTGCTTCCCAAGGCAATCTGATGCGGCGCTTCTGTACGAGCAACGCGATCTCCCAGAACGAAATCGCCGACACTGCGGCGTCGCCCGCGACGAGCGCTTCATCAGTGGCACGGCGGGCAGCGGGACCAAAGCGCCGGTCGCCGAAGGTCATCCACAGGAGAATGTGCGTATCGAGTAGTAGCAGGGGACGCTCCTACTCAGTCGGGATCCTCGCCCAGGATCAGGGCGACCTTCCGCTCTTCGTCCCACTTGGCCCACTCCTCGTCCAGAGGAGACATGATGTCGCCCGTTATCTCCATCTGGCCCCGGAGACAACCGAAGAGGCTCTTCGGCTTCTCCCGGTACGGCACCAGGCGCGACACCGGCTCGCCGTTCTTCGTGATGACGACCTCGTCGCCGGTTTCGGCGACTTCGTCCATCAGCTTCAGACAGGTGGCCTTGAACTCGGAGGCCTTGATCGTCCGTTCCATGGTGCCGCCGACGGTATCAGACCTGCGGGCCATGGTCATGACCATGGTCACTCGCTGCGGGTCGCGGAGCGAAGGGGCCCGGGTCAGAAGACCCGGGTCACTAGGTGGTCTCGTTCTGGCGCGGAGCGAACGGTCCCTGCGGAGTCTCGCCCGGCCGCGGCCCGAGGCTGGCCAGGAACTCCGCCGCGCCGCGGTGCCTCAACCTGGAGCCGACGACCAGCCACGCCAGCAGGATGAGGATGAAGCCGCTGCCGGCCAGGTTCGGGGAGGTTCCAGGCAGCAGGGGCCAGGCCAGCATGGCAAGCACGCCCAGGGCGCCCAGGGCCAGGATGCCGACCGCGCCGGCGTTCGTGGCGTACTCCGAGCGGTCCACGTGGTACGTCACGCGGACTCCTTCGCCGCTCGGCTGGACGGAGACGGAGCCGTAGAGAACGCCGTGGCGGACGCCGGCGGCCACCGGCAGGATCAATTGGCCGCCCGTACCCTGGCGATGCCAGGTACCGTTCCAGGCATCGGCGCCGTCGGAGAGCGCTTCGAGCGCTTCGTCGGGCGTCAGATCGAGTTCGATCTCATACGGTGGGTCCACGGGGGCGGCCTGCCTGGCGCCCTAGGCGGCCAGGTCGTCGAGCTGCTGGTCGAAGAAGGCCTCGACCGCGACCAGGAACTTCTCCACGGTGTCGAGTTGCTGGATCTGCTGGCGCAGGCGCTTGCCGTTGGGTAGTCCGTAGGTGTACCAGCCGGTGAACTTCCGCAGCTTGTGCAGTGCGAAGCGGTTGGCTTCCCGTTCTGCCACCATGTGAAAGTGGCCCAGGATCAGGTCGCGCCGGTCGATCAGCGTGGGCTCTGGCGCTTCCGTGCCGAGCAGGTGGCTCCGGATCTGGTGGAAGATCCACGGGTTGCGGGTGGCGCCGCGGCCCACCATGACGCCGTCGCAGCCGGTCTGCCGGAGCAGTCGCTCGGCGTCCTCGGGGGTAGTGATGTCGCCGTTGCCGATGACCGGGATGCTCAGGGCCTCCTTGAGCCGGGCCAGGTGCGTCCAGTCCGCTTCCCCCCGGAACATCTGCTTCGCGGTCCGCGCGTGCATCGTGACGGCGTCGACGCCGAGGTCCTCGCAGAGGCGCCCCAGGTCGAGGTAGTTGGTCTCGGTGTGGTTGAGACCGAGCCGGAACTTGACCGTCAGCGGAATCCGGATGCGGCTCCGCACCTCGCGGATGATGCGGCCGGCCAGGTCGAGGTCGCCCATCAGCGCGGCGCCGGCGCAGCCCTTCAGCACCTTGTTGGCCGGACAGCCCATGTTGATGTCGCAGACGTCGGGGCCGAGCTCTTCGACGACCTCGGCCGCCTCCGCCATCGTTTCCGCGTCCGAGCCGTAGATCTGGATCGCCAGCGGCCGCTCTTCCTCGGCGAAGTACATGAGGTCCCGCGTGCGCTGGTTGCCGTCGACGATCGCCCGCGAGGAGATGAACTCCATCGACACCAGGCCGACGCCGCCGATGCGACGGACGATCAACCGGAAGTCCCGGTCCGTCACGCCGGCCATCGGCGCCAGGAACAGGGGCGGTTCGATCGTCACGGCGCGGTCACCCCGGCCGATGACCATCGGCTCGAGCGCCGGCATCGTTGGCGGCGACGCAGTCATGGGAGTCCGATTCTAAGGCCTTGCGGCGCTAGGATCAGTCGCCGTGCCGAACCGCCCCCAGAGCGCCGCCACGAGTGGCCCCGACCTCTGCGCTTGCGGGCTGCTCGGCGATTTGCCGCGGCGCTTCCTGGACGGCCGGGACCTCGACCTGCTCGAGCCGTTGAGGTTCGTGCTGCCGGGCGAGGAGGACCAGGTGAAGGCGCCGGCGGACCCGGCGACCGACCGCGGCACCGTCGCCGGGGCCCTTGCCGAGGCCAACGAGCGCTACGGCCACCAGGGCGCGGCCGGCCTCGCCGAAGCTCTTGCCGACCCGGCGACGCTGGTCGTCGTAACGGGCCAGCAGTGCGGCCTCGCGGCGGGTCCGCTGTTCACCCTGACCAAGGCCGCGGCCTGCGTCCGCTGGGCCGAAGCCCTGACGCGCCGCGGCCGGCGCGCCGTGCCCCTGTTCTGGATGGCGTCCGAGGACCACGACTATGCCGAGGTGGCCCGCGCCTGGTTTCCGCCGGCGGGTCCGGAAGCGCTCACCCTGGGCGAGGATCCGGAGCCGCTCGTGCCGGTCGGCGGCCGTCATCTCGGACCCGGGGCCGCCGCCCTGTTGGCCAGGGTCCGGGACGCGGCGCCGAACGATGACTACCGCCGCCGGCTGGACGATTGCCGGAACGACCTGGAGCCGGATCGCTGCTTCACGGAGTCCTTCGCGCGGCTCATGGCGCGGTTTCTCGGCGATCGCTGCCCGCTGCTCGTCGACTCGCAGCTCCCCGCGCTGAAAGAGGCGTCGGTGCCGGTGCTGCGCCGGCTGATCCAAGGCCGGCGCGAGGTCGACGCGGTTCTCGAGTCGGCGGGGGCGGAACTGGACCGGCGCGGAGTCCGGCTGCAGGTCCGGTCGCGCCGGGGCGAAGCGCCCCTGTTCCTGATCGACGATGCCGGCGAGCGGCGGCGGGTCACATGGACGGAGAACGGGGGTTACCGGTTGCGCGGCGGAGGCGCCGGTGAGGTCGGCGCTCTGCTCGAAGGCCTCGACCGGCAGCCGGAGTCCCTGAGCCCCGGCGTGTTGGCGCGTCCTCTGGTCCAGGACGCGGTGTTCGGCACGGCGCTTCAGGTCCTCGGCCCGGGCGAACTCGCTTACATGACCCAGGCGCGCGTTCTCTACGGCGCGGTCGACGTACCTCCCCCGGCCATCGTCCTTCGTCCCCAGGTCGTGCTGCTCGGTGCCCGGGAACGTCGCTGGCTGGACGCACTGGAAGCGGAAGGAATCGACCTGGCGGCCGTGCTCTCCGGGCCCGATGAACTCGACGAGCTCCTGGCCTCCCGCCTCGACCTCGACTTCCTCGGCGCCGCCAGCGAGAAGCTGGAAGCGGCAATCGACGATCTGGCGGCGGGACAGACCTCGGTCGACGAGTCTCTGGGAGTCGCGTGGAAGAAGACGGGAGCGAACCTGAAACGGACCTTCGCGCTCTTCGAGCGGCGCGTCGTTGCCGCGGCAGCCCGCCGTGACGAGGTGCTGCGCGGACGGGTCATGAGGCTGCGTGCGCACTGCCTGCCGAACGGCAAGCTCCAGGAGCGGGAGTTCACGTCCCTTCACTGTCTGGCGTCGTATGGCCGCGCGCTGGTTCGGGAACTCGGGTCGATCGACAGGGATCCGCGCCACCTGCAACCCCTGTCGCTGGCCCGCGCTCGCCGGGCCGCCGACGAAACAGCGGCCAAGAACGAAACCGGTTTTCCTCCGCGCGCGTAGAAGAGGATCCGATGCGAGTAGGAATCTGCTGCTTACCGAGCTTCGGAGGCTCCGGCGTCGTTGCCTCGGAGCTGGCTCTCGCGCTGGCCGAGGGCGGCGACATCGTCCATGTCGTCAGTTCGGACAGACCCCCGCGGCTGAGCGAACGGCCTGGCGTTCACTTCCACCGCGTCGACGGATCCGAGATCCAGGAGTACGGCCTGTTCGATCGGCCGCTGCAGACGCTGGCCCTTGCCAACCGCCTGGCCCAGGTCGCCGCGGCCGCTCGTCTCGACGTCCTGCACGCCCACTACGCCGCGCCGCACGCCGTGGCCGCGCTGCTGGCCAGACGGCTGCTCGCGGAAGGCGGGGGCGATCAACCGCCGTGCCCGATCGTCACCACGGTCCACGGCACGGACGTGACCCTCGTGGGCGCGCGGCCCAGCTACGCGGACGTCGTCGGCTGGGCGCTGCGGAGCAGCGATCGCGTCACGGCGCCGTCCGAGGCCCTGGCGCGCGAGGCGACGGAGCGTTTCTCTCTTGACGAAGCGGTCGACGTGATTCCCAACTTCGTGCCGCCGGCCGCCGGAGGCCGCCGAGACGGGCCGGCGCCGGACGCCGGCGCGCCGGGGAGAATCGTCCACGTTTCGAACTTCCGTCCGGTCAAGCGCGCGAAGGACGTCATCGCGGCGTTCGCGCTCGTGCGGCGGGAGATGCCGGCGCAGCTCTGCATGGTGGGTGATGGTCCGGAGCGGGCCGCCGCCGAGCGCCAGTGCCTCGAACTGGGGATCGCGGACCACGTGACCTTCCTCGGCAACCAGGCCCATGTGGAACCGATCCTGGAGCAGGGCGACCTGTTCCTTTCGGCTTCGGAGAGTGAGAGCTTCGGCCTGGCGTCGCTCGAGGCCCTGGCTCTCGGCGTCCCGGTGGTGGCGACCCGCACCGGGGGCGTTCCGGAAGTGGTCAGCGAGAACCGCAACGGATTGCTCTGCCCCGTCGGCGACGTGGAGGCGCTGGCGGCGAGCTGCGTGGCCCTTCTGAGCGATCCATCGCGGCGGCAGGCCTTCGCGGCGCACGGCCGCGAGTGGGCACGTTCCCGCTTCGACCGTGGCCGGATCGTCGCGCGGTACCGGGAGTTGTACCGCGCTACACTGACAATAGGCCGAGCGGCCGCATCCGAGGACGGCCCGCTCCTCGAGAAGGTAGAGGCATGACAGAACCGGCAACGCCCCCGCCCGCACCGCCAGAGCCTCCCGCTTCGGACGGCCCCTCGTCGAACCGGAATCTGATGGTGGTGCTTGCCTACCTGTGGGTCCTGGTCCTGGTACCGCTGCTCATCGAGGAACGGGACGACGAGGTCCGCTGGCACGCCAAGCACGGTCTGGTCCTGATGGGCGCGGAGTTCATGTTGTGGGTCGTGCTCCAGATCGCCCTGTTTGCGACCGGCGGCATCGGCTGCTTCCTGGCGCCGTTCATCTTCATGCTGTTCGTCGCCTTCGTCCTGGTGCGCATCGCCTGCATCGTGCGCGGGGTCAACGGCGGGCGGCTCCAGATTCCGGTGCTGACACCGCTGGTCGACCGCTTCTGAACTCGGCTGGGAGACCGCGCCGCAAAGCGGCGATCTTTCGGTTGCTTCTGGCTGCCGGCATCCTGCTCGCTGGCACCGCCGCCTTCGACATGACCCGACCGCCGGAACGCCAGCTCTCGGTGCGAGCCGCCGGCGTTCTCATCTCCGCCTACCAGGCGACCGTCTCGCCGCTCCTCGAGCGCGCCGGCGTCCACTGCCGCTTCGAACCTACTTGCAGCGAGTACACGCGGGCGACGATACGAAGCCAGGGTTTCGCGGCGGGAAGCCTGCGTGGTCTGGCCCGGCTCGTCCGCTGCGGACCGTGGACACCGCCGGGCACCGTGGATCCACCGACGCTGCTTGCCGGTGCGCCGGCCTTCCGGACGGCTCCCGATTGACATGCCGAACTGGCCCACCGAAGTCCGACGGGACCACGAGGCGCGCCTGCTGCGTGTGCTCTGGCAGGACGGCCACCGGAGCGACTACGAGTACGACGTCCTGCGGGGCTACTGCCCCTGCGCCATGTGCCAGGGCCACAACGCCGGCCCGCTGCGCTTTCAGCCGCCGCCGCGGCCGGTGACGGCGCAGACTGTTTCCCAGGTCGGTAACTACGCGCTCAGCATCGCCTGGTCCGACGGGCACTGGACCGGCATCTATCGCTTCGACTTCCTGCGGAGCCTCTGTCCCTGCGAGGAGTGCCGCGAACGGCGGGCAGTCGCCGGCGCGCAGAGTTCGCCGGGCTGACTACCGCTCGACCAGCCGGCGGGCCCGTTCCCAGTCGGCGGCCGTGTTCACGTTCAGCAGGACGCTTCCGGGGTCTCCGAAGCGGCCCGCGTCGACCGGTTCGACCTGGAGGTCGGCGCACCGGGTGACCGGGTAGAGCCGGTAATCGCCCCGTTCGACTCGTGTGGCCAGTACCTGGAGCGCCCTCGGCGTCCAGAGGGCGCAGGTCGGGTTCATGGATCGTGCGTCTCCGGGGTCCGTCGCGGCTGCCGCGAGTTCGGCATTCGAGGCGGCGAGCTCGGTGAGCAAGTCCATCGGGACCAGCGGCAGGTCGCAGGCGAGGACAAGGAGGTTCCGGCCGGGCCGTGCCCGCGCGGCGCCGAGCACGCCGGCTGCGGGCCCGGAACCGGGTCCGTCTCCCGCCAGCAGGACGGGGACACGGCGATCGACCGGATCGACTTCTGTGCCGCTGTTTCCGGCGGCTACGAGGATCTCCTCGGCTGCGGCGACGGCGGCAAGCCGGGTGACCGCCCAGTCGACCAGGGTCGGCCCCGACTCTCCGGCTTGCGAGCCGGGGAGACGGAGGACGGCCTTCGTGCCCCCCAACCGGCGTCCTTCGCCGCCGGCCAGGACGACGCCAGCGATGGGTCCGCGCGGGCTGCTAGGCTCCCCGCGCTTCGCGCCCTCGGCATCCGGCCGGGGCGGTTTCATTTCTGGAGATCGACCAGATGCACAGTTCACTCACCGGACCCTGGAGTCGTTTCTTGATCTACGCCGCTTCCACCGTCTTGCTGGCCGCTCCGAGTCTCGGCCAGGACACGTCCCCGAGGGTAGCCCTCGAAACGAGCCACGGCACGATCGTGCTGGAACTGAACCCGGAGAAGGCGCCGATCACCGTCGAGAACTTCCTCGACTATGTGGACCGCGGATGGTACGACGGGACAATCTTCCACCGGGTGATCGACGGCTTCATGATCCAGGGCGGCGGTTTCACGTCGGATCTTCAGCGGAAGATCACCCGCCCGGAGATCGAGAACGAGTCGAAGAACGGCCTTTCGAACAAGCGCGGCACGATCTCGATGGCGAGGCTCCCGGGGCCCCACACGGCGACCGCCCAGTTCTTCATCAACTCCGTGGACAACGATGGCCTCGACGCTTCCGGCGGCGACTTCGGCTACGCCGTGTTCGGCGAGGTCGTCGAGGGCCTCGAGGTCGTCGACGCGATCTCGAAGGTCAAGACGGGCATGAGGAACGGCATGGGGGACGTGCCCGACGAGACCATCGCCATCAAGAGCGCCAAGCGCCAGTAGGCGGCAGCCGACGCGGCCGGCGATCGGCTGCGCCGGTCACGCCGCGGCGGGTTTCTTCTGAGGGTGGTGCCGAAGGCCGGACTCGAACCGGCACGGGTTGCCCCACACGGCCCTCAACCGTGCGCGTCTACCAATTCCGCCACTTCGGCTCTGGCCACGTCGTCCGCTGGATCTAGCCCTGGTCGTCGCTTCCGGTCCCGGCTTCGGTCGAGTCGCCTTCGGCTTCCGCCGGCGCGCTCTCCGATTCCTGAGCCGGCGCCGTTTCCGGCTCGGAGGTCTGGACGTCGTCCATCACGGAGCCGACGCCGCTCATGACCGATGAGGTGTCCTGCTTCTGCAGGAAGCCGATCGAGAGCGTCGTCACGATGAAGAGGACGAAGCAGCCGACGGTCAGCTTGTGCAGAAGCGTGGCCGCGCCGCGGGCACCGAAGGCAGCCTGAGACGCGCCGCCGCCGAACACGGACAGGTCGGCCCCCTTGCCCTGCTGCAGCAGGACGACGAGGACCAGAAAGAGCGAGACCGTCACATGGACGGCATACAGCACGAAGATCAAGTCAATCTCCCTTCCGGGGTATCCGCAGCGCGAGCACAGCTCCGTTCGTCAGGGCTCAGGAGCCGCCGCCGGAACCCGTAGAAAGACGAATGATACGCAGGAACGAGGCAGGATCAAGGCTTGCGCCGCCGATGAGAAAGCCGTCGATGTCGGGCCGGCCGATCAGATCCCGGCAGTTGCCGGCGTTTACCGAGCCGCCGTAGAGGATCCGGGTCGAGTCGCCGAGCCCGGCCTGGTGGCCGTTCAGCCGGGCCCTCAGGTGGCCGTGAACCGAGGCGGCGATCTCGGGCGAGGCGCTGAGGCCGGTGCCGATCGCCCAAACCGGTTCGTAGGCGATGACGGCGCCGACTCCGGTGTCGCCGGCCGCGGCGAGCACCTCGAGGACGGCCTCCAACTGGGCGTCGAGGACCGCTTCCGTCTCGTCCCGCTGGCGTTGTTCCAGGGTTTCACCCACGCAGATGACCGGGATCAGACCGGCGTCGAGGGCCCGCCGGGCCTTGCGCGCCACGTCGTCGTTCGATTCACCGTGGTACTGGCGCCGTTCGGAGTGGCCGGCCAGCGCCCAGGAAGCGCCGGCATCGACGATCTGCGCGGCGGCGACGTCGCCGGTGTAGGCGCCGCCGTTCTCGGCGTGGATGTCCTGGGCGCCGACGGCGGTCCAGTGGGGCATCGCCGTCGCCGCGAGGCCCAGGTAGACGGGCGTCGGGAACAGGACGACGTCGGCCGGTGCTTCGGGCGGGCCGGCCGCGGAGAGAGCCTGGGCGTAAGCCGCGATGTCCGCGTGGAGCAGGTTCATCTTCCAGTTGCCGGCGACGATCGGTGTACGCGTCATGCTTCCTCCCTGCCGCGCGCGTGGAGTGTCTCGACGGCCGGTAGTTCCTCGCCAGCCAGCAGCGCCAGGGAAGCGCCGCCGCCGGTCGAGACGTGATCGATTCTTCCGGACAGGTTCTGCCGCCTGACCGCGGCCACCGTTTCCCCGCCGCCGATCACGGTGAAGCCGTCGCAGGCGGCTACGGCTTGCGCCACCGCGAGGCTGCCGGCATCGAAGGGCGGTGTCTCGAAGACCCCCATCGGACCGTTCCAGAACAGGGTCGCGGCGCCGGCGACCGCGGTTTCGAAAGCGGCTCTGGTCTCCGGCCCGATGTCGACCGCGAGCCATCCGGCCGGCACACCGTCCTCCACGGGCACCGTGCGCACCCGCCGTTCCGAAGGCGTTCCAGCGAGCGAGTCCGTGACCACGACGTCGGCGGGCAGGAGCAGCTCGGCGCCGCCTGCCGCGGTCTCGGCCTCGATCTCACGCGCCAGGTCGAGGCTCTCCGACTCGACCAGCGAGGAACCGAGCTCGGCGCCGCGGGCTGCCAGGAACGTGTTCGACATGCCTCCGCCGACCAGCACGCGGTCGACCAGCGGCAGCAGGCGTCGCAGCGCGCCGATCTTGCCCCGGATCTTCGCGCCCCCGGTGACGAGCACGAAGGGTCGCGGCGGTTCGTCGAGCAGCCGACTGAGCTGCCGCAGTTCGCGGTCGAGCAGCAGCCCGCTGAAGGCCTGCTCGACGGAGCCGCAGATGGCGGCGGTGGAGGCATGGGCGCGGTGGGCGGTGCCGAACGCGTCGTTGACGTAGACCTCGCCGAGGGCGGCCAGCTCGGCGGCGAAGGCCGGATCGTTCGCTTCCTCGCCGGCGTGGAAGCGGAGGTTCTCGCAGAGCAGCACGTCCCCGTCGCCAAGAGCGGCGGCGGCGTTCCGGGCGGCCGTCCCGAGACAGTCCGCGGCGAAGTCGACGGGCCGGCCGAGGATGGAAGAAAGGGCGCCGGCGACCGGCCGCAGGCTGAGTCCCGGGTCGGCCACGCCCCGCGGCCTGCCGCGGTGGGACAGCAGGACGACGCGGGCGCCCGCGTCCCGGAGAGCGTCGATCGTGGGCGCCGCTTCCCGCAGGCGCGTCGCGTCGAGCACCCGTTCGCCGGCCATCGGCACGTTGAAGTCGACGCGGACGATGACTCGCCGGCCTCGCAGGGCGAGTGAGCCGTCACGGAAGCTCGGTGGGAAGATCAAGGTCGCGATCTCGGTGGGCCGCCGTGCCAGCCGGCGTCGGTGAGGGGGAGGATAACGTCGCCGGCATGTCCAAGGCCAACGGAGCGGCCACCCCGTTCGAGGGCTTCGTCCTCGGCATCGAGACGTCCTGCGACGACACCGCCTGCGCGGTGCTCGACGCGGAGGGTCGTGTGCTTTCGTCCGTGGTCTCCAGCCAACTGGACGTACACCGTCCGTTCGGCGGCGTGGTACCCGAGGCGGCGTCTCGGGAACACCTCCGCAACTGGCCCGGGGTGTCGGCCGCGGCGCTTCAGGAAGCGGGCGTGGACTGGTCCGATGTCGGCGCCGTCGCGGCGACGCGCGGGCCCGGCCTGGTGGGCTCGCTTCTCGTCGGGCTCTCTCTCGGCAAGGCGATCAGCTACTCGCTCGGCGTGCCCTTCCTTGCGGTGCATCACCTGGAGGGCCACCTCTTCTCGCCCCTGCTCCGGACCGACGGCGCGAGCCGGTCGGTACCCGAGTCGATGGTCGGCCTGGTCGTGTCCGGCGGCCACACCAGCCTGCTCGCCGTCGACGGTCCGTCCGGCGCCGTGACCAGCCTCGCCGAGACCCGGGACGACGCGATCGGCGAGGCCTTCGACAAGATCGGCCACCGTGTCGGCCTGCCCTTCCCGGCCGGCGCCGAGGTCGATCGGCTGGCCGAGCTCGGCGATCCGGCGGCCCAGCCGTTCCGCGTGGCCAGGATCAAGTCCGACGAGCTGGCGTTCTCGTACTCCGGACTGAAGAGCCAGGCGCTGCGCGCGCTTGGCGAGATCGACGGCTACGGAGATGAGCCGGCCGCCAAAGCGGAGCCGGCGAGGACGCCGGCGCACCCAGTGGGCGGTCCCGACCCTGCGGGTACCGAGCGCGACGACGAGTCCTGGCCGCGGGACGTGCTCGATCTCCTCGCGGGTTTCCGGCGCGCCGCGGTTGCGCAGTTGATCGACCGCCTGGACCGGCTCAGCGACGAGCGGCCGGTGGAGCGGCTCTCCGTCTCGGGCGGCGTGGCGGCGAACCGCCTGCTGCGGCGGGAGGTCGCCCTCTGGGGCGAGCGCCGCGGCGCGGACGTGCTGCTCGTCCCGCTTCGCTACTGCGGAGACAACGCGGCGATGATCGCCCACGCCGGTCTGCTGCGCCTCCGTCGCGGCGACACCGACGATCCCCGCTCGGCCGACGCCGAGAGCCGGATCCCTTTCTAGCGCGCCCCTGACGGCGCTCTTGCGGTGCCCGGGTCAGAAGACCCGGGTCACTAGGCGGGGCTAGGCCGTGGCCTTAGCCCAACACGCCCTCCGCAGGCGACGACGCCGTCGCGTACAGCTTCTTCGGGATGCGGCCGGCGTTGGCCGCCAGCCAGCCGGCCTCGACGGCCAGCTTCATCGCCCGGGCCATCCGTACCGGATCCCGGGCGCCGGCGACGCCTGTGTTCATCAGCACGCCGTCCGCGCCCAGCTCCATCGCCAGGGCGGCGTCGCTCGCGGTGCCGACGCCGGCGTCCACGATGACCGGTACGTTCGCCTGCTCGACGATGATCCGCAGATTCGCTGGATTGCGGATGCCCATCCCCGAGCCGATCGGCGCCGCAAGCGGCATCACGGCCGCCGCGCCGAGGTCCTCGAGCTTGCGGCAGGTGATCGGATCGTCCGTCGTGTAGGGAAGCACGATGAAGTCGTCGGCGACCAGCTCGCGGGTTGCCGCAAGCAGTTCCTCGTTGTCCGGGAAGAGGGTCTTCTCGTCGCCGATCACCTCCAGCTTGACCCAGTTCCAGCCGCCCAGCTCGCGCGCCAGCCGCGCTGTCCGCACCGCGTCGTCGGCGGTGTAGCAGGCGGCGGTGTTGGGCAGCAGCAGGTAGCGGTCCTGGTCGATGTGGTCGATCAGGGAGCCCTTGCCCAGGTCGTCGAGGTTGACGCGCCGCAGGGCCACCGTGACCATCTCGGTAGCCGAGGCGTCGAAGGCGTCGACCATCACCTGTTCGTCGCTGTACTTGCCGGTGCCGAGAATGAGGCGCGAATGGAACTCGCGGCCGGCGATGACTAGAGGCTCTGGAGTGGTCATTTCATTTGGGTCTCAGGTGCTGCGCGCGGGCACGAAGTACTCGGTACCGCGGATCTGCCGCGAGATGTGGTGAAGCAGCTCCTCGAAGTCGGTCGGCTTGTGCTCGAAGTCCAGATTGCGGCTGTCGACGACGAGCAGGGGCGACCCATCGTAGTGGTAGTAGTGGTGATTGTAGGCCTCGATCAGCTCGCCCAGGTAGTCGGCCGAGATGTTCTGCTCGATGGCGCGGCGGCGCTTGTGAATCCGCGCCATGCAGGTGTCGATGTCGGCGGTCAGGAAGATCAGCAGGTCCGGTTGGCTCAACTGCGGCTCGAGCAGATCGTAGAGCTTCTCGAACAGCATCAGGTCGCCGTCCGTCAGGTTCAGGTAGGCGAACAGCCTGCTCTTCGCGAAGGTGTAGTCGGCGAGGCGTACCGGCTCGAACAGCTCTTCCTGGGCCAGGTCGAGCTGCTGCTTGTAGCGCGTCAGCAGGAAGTAGAGCTCGGTCTGGAAGGCGGTGCCGGGCCGGTCGCGGTAGAACGCCTCGAGGAACGGGTTATCCACGTCTTCGAGGATCTTCACCCCCTCGAAGCGTTGCGCGAGCATCTCGACCAGGGTCGTTTTGCCTACGCCGATCGGTCCGTCGACGGCCAGGTACCGATACGGGAGCGCGTCCACGGGCACTGCCCGGACTATACAATCCCGCAGCGGCGACGAGCAGGGTGTCGGCGCCGGTTTCAGCCCGCGCCGGAGCACCCCGAACAGGACTTCCGATAGGGGGAAGAGAGAGTGAATCCCTGGTGGCGGAGACCGGCGGCGGAGGAGAGCCGTGAACCTGCGCGACAGGCAGCAGTAAGCGCCGAGAGCGAGGACCAGCCCGAGGAGGCTAAGGAAGGCAGCTCAAAGGCGGCGGCTGAGGACGCCGCGCCGGCGGAACCCGTAGAGCCCGCCGTGTCCGCCGCGCTGGAGGCGGCGACCGAACCGGCGGAGCCGGCCCAGGCGATGACGGAGGCCCAGGTGACCACGGAGGCCACGGAGGCCGCGGAGGCCACAGAGGCCGCTGAAGCCACGGAGGCCGCTGAGGCCGCGGCACCCGCACCGGCAAAACGACGCCGGCGTCGGCGCCGCGGCGGGCGCCGCGGCGGCGCCACCCCGCCGGCAGCGAGGTCCGGCAAAGCGGGCCGCGCGGCCGCACTTCTCGACCTCGGCGGGTTGGAGCGCAGCCTGGAGGGCGAGTCGGAGCTCGATACGGAGGGGCTGCTCGCCCGGCTGGACGGCGAACTCGGACAGCTCGTCCTGCGCCGCGTCTATGCCGATGCGAGCGACGAGCGACTCGATCGCAAGGCGCTCCACGGCGGAGGGGTCGAAGTCGTCGACGTGCCCTCGGGCACGGAAGTGCGCGGTTGCTCCGCCGCGGTGCGGATCGTCGTGGATGCTCTGGAACTCTGCTACACGAAGCGCGGCGTGGGCACGGTGGTGCTGGGCGCGACGTCGGTGCAGATGCTGCCTCTGGTCGCCAAGCTGCAACAGAACGGCGTGACCGTGATCGGTCTCGGGGGTGCTGGAGGCGACGCGCTGGTGCGGGCCCAGTGCGACCGCTTCATCGACCTCTCCGGCTAGGAGCCGGCGCCGCTCCCCTTCTCATCGGCAAGCTGCTAGGGTTCCGCACTCGCTCGGTGCGGCGGCCTGAAATGCACCCTTAGCTCAACTGGATAGAGCGTTGGACTACGGATCCAAAGGTTGGGGGTTCGACTCCTCCAGGGTGCACCACCGTCTTCACGAGGCACTGCCATGAACGACTCGCAGTACACCCCGCCCAAGGTCTGGAAGTGGGACACCGAGAGCGGTGGCCGCTTCGCCAAGATCAACCGGCCGATCGCCGGCCCAACGCACGACGCGGAGCTGCCGGTGGGCGAGCATCCGCTTCAGCTCTACTCGCTCGCCACTCCGAACGGAGTGAAGGTCACGGTGATGCTCGAGGAGCTCCTGGAGCTTGGTCGCGACGCGGAGTACGACGCCTACCTGATCAACATCGGCGACGGCGCCCAGTTCTCGAGCGGCTTCGTTGCGGCGAACCCGAACTCCAAGATCCCGGCGCTCGTCGACCACGGCACGGAGCCGCCCACCCGCGTCTTCGAATCGGGAGCCATCCTCATCTACCTGGCTGAGAAGTTCGGCGACTTCCTGCCGCGGGAACATGGCCCCCGAACGGAGTGCCTGTCCTGGCTGTTCTGGCAGATGGGGAGCGCGCCCTACCTGGGCGGCGGCTTCGGCCACTTCTATGCCTACGCGCCTGAGAAGATCGAGTACGCGATCGACCGGTTCACGATGGAAGTGAAGCGTCAGCTCGACGTGCTCGACCGTCACCTGGCGGACGCCCGCTACATGGCGGGGGACGAGTACTCCATCGCCGACATGGCGATCTGGCCCTGGTACGGCGCGCTGGCCGCCGGTCATCTGTACGAGGCCGGCGAGTTCATCGAGGGACAGAGTTACGAGAACGTGAACCGGTGGGGCCGCGAGATCGCCAAGCGTCCGGCCGTGAAGCGCGGCCGGATGGTGAACCGCGCGTGGGGACCGCCGGAAACCCAGCTACGCGAGCGTCACGGCGCGGCCGACTTCCAGACGAAGACTCAGGACAAGCTCGAGCCGGAAGCGGACTGAAGCTTGACGCCCGAGGAGGCGTCGCCTGCTCAGGTCGACAGTCGGTCCTCGACGCTCGCGCGGAGATCCTCGACGGCCGCGACGAGATCGATCTTCTCCGGGTCGAGCAGCCAGAGGAGCGTCGTGCCTCTGATCGAAGCGAGAATCTCGAACGCCGTCCCGGTCGAATCGACATCGGTCCGGATCTCGCCGGCCTCCTGCCCTTCGTGAACGGCCTGCTCGATGGCGGCGGCGAAGCGGTCGTTGGCGGCGCGAAACAGGTCGATCTTCCGATCCAGGGGCCCGAGCGAGTCCGTCATCAGCATGAACAGCGCGCGCATCCACTGCTCGGCGTCACGGAGCAGTTCCGAGTAGCCGGTGAAGATGCGGTTCAGGGCGGCCATGCCGGTCACGCCCTCTTCCGGTTCGAAGACAGCGTCGCTCGCCCTGGTCTGGGAGCGATCGACGATCGCCTCGACGATCCCTTCCTTGGAGCCGTAGCGGAGCGATACGAGGGCGCTCGAGTACCCGGCTTCCTTGCCGATCTGCTCCAGCGTCGTTGCGATGTAGCCCTGGCGGCCGAACAGCGTCGCGGCCGCGCGCAGAATCTCGCGTTCCGACTCGGCCCGCCGTTCGGCCTGGGTACGGCGTGGTCGCCTCGCGGCCTGGCCGTCGGTTCTCGAATTCAAGGGGCTGGACTCTGTCATGCCTGGCCTGGCGCGAGTAAAGTGGTGGCTGGTCACTCAGGAGATGCTGGCTCCGGGGCCATCGCGACTCTATCCCCCTCGGGTACGCTGCGGACCCAGGCTGATGCGTGGCGACAGGAGGTAGCGTGCAGACGGAGTTCTCGAAGGAGCAGAACCTTCTCCGCGACGTCGTGTCGCGCGCCTTGCGCGACAAGTCGCCGGCGACGGCCGTCCGCGAGCAGATGGCCTCGGATCGGGGCTACGACGAGGCGGTCTGGCAGGAACTCTGCGGCGACGCCGGGCTGGCCGGCGTCCACGTCCCGGAGGCCTTTGGCGGCGCCGGCGGCGGCGCGGTCGAACTCGGCATCGTCGCAGAGGAGATGGGGCGGACGCTGTTCTGCGGTCCCTGGTTCGCTTCGGCGGTGATGGCCGGGACCGCGCTGCTCGAGGCGGCGAGCGAGTCGGAGCGGCAGGCGCTGCTGCCGGGCATAGCCAACGGCTCGACGATCGCCACCCTGGTGCTCGACGACCTGAACGGTCCGGCCGGCGTCGGCGGGTCGATCCGCGCGGCGGAGGACGGGAAGCTGTCCGGGACGGCCGGGATGGCCGTCGATGCCCACGTCGCCGACCTGCTGCTGGTCACAGCAAGCGGCGCCGGCGGACTCGGGCTTCACGCGGTCGAAGCCGGCGCATCCGGTCTCTCGGTCGAGCCTCTCCAGGTCGTCGATCCGACCCGCAAGCTGTCCCGGGTCGTGTTCACCGACGTTCCGGCCCGCCGCGTCGGCGATGTGACCGGCGACGCCCTGGATCGGATCTGGGACCGGATCTGCTCCGCTCTTGCCCACGAGATGATCGGCGGCGCGCAGCATCTCTTCGAGACCACGGTGAACTACACGAAGGAGCGTTACCAGTTCGGCCGGCCGATCGGCTCCTTCCAGGCGCTCAAGCACCGCTGCGCCGATCTGCTGCTCGAGATCGAGATCGCCCGGGCGCTCACCCACCACTCGGCGCGCTGCCTCAGCGCCGGCGAGGGGGAGCCCTACGCCGCCAGCATGGCGAAGGCGGCAGCCGCCGACGCCTACATGAGCGCCGCGAGAGCCGGTATCCAGTTGCGGGGCGGGATCGGCTTCACCTGGGAGAACGACACCCACCTCTGGTTCAAGCGGGCCAAGGGTTCCGAGGTGCTGTTCGGCACGCCGGCGATCCACCGGGAACGGATGATGACGATGCTGGAGGGCGCGGCATGACTCCTGAGGGGATCCGGCGCGAGGTTTCGGCCTGGCTCGACGAGAAGTGGCGCGTCGACCGTCCCCTGATCGAGTGGCGGGAGATCCTGCTCGAAGGCGGCTGGGCGGCGCCGCACTGGCCCGAGGAGTGGTACGGACGCGGCTTCACGCTCGACCAGACCATGGTCGTCAACGAAGTCTTCAGGGAGAGGGACGTGGTTCCGGCCGCTCAGGTCGGCCCGCGAGGGCTGGCTTCCGAGACGATCCTGGCCTGCGGATCGGACGACCAGAAGCGGCGCTTCCTGCGACCCATCCTGACCGGCGAGCACACCTGGTGCCAGCTCTTCAGCGAGCCGGGCAGCGGCTCCGACCTAGCGGGCCTCAGCACCCGGGCCGAGTTCAAGGGCGGGAAGTGGATCGTCAACGGCCAGAAGGTCTGGAACACGAGCGCGCACCACGCGGACTTCGGCCTGCTCGTCGCGCGCACCGACTGGGACGTGCCGAAGCACCAGGGGATCAGCTACTTCCTGCTCGACATGCGCCAGCCCGGTGTCGAGGCGCGGCCGCTCAGGCAGATGAACGGCCACCAGTCGTTCAACGAGGTCTTCATGACGAATGCCGTCGTGGCGCCCGAGGACCTGATCGGCGGCGAGGGCAACGGCTGGCACGTGGCGAAGACAACGCTCTCCTTCGAACGTCGCGGCTTCAGCCGCCGGGTCCGGGGATCCTCGCTTGACGGGCGGAAACAGGGGCCCATCTACGCGGAGTACGAAGAGGAACTCCGGATCGCGACCGAGCCCTACACCTGGTATCCACAACGCGAGGGCCGGGTGGATCTCGTCCTGCCCCGCGCCCGGGAGACCGGCGCGATCAACGATCCGGCGACGCGGCAGGAGATCGCGAAGCTGATCTGCCTGTACACCGGGGCGAGGCTCGCCTCCGACGGCGCGGAGGCCAAGCGCAAAGCCGGCACCACGGAGATCATCCCCGCCGGGTCGATCGGCAAGCTCGCGGCGAGCGTCATCGCGCGCCAGGCTTCCCACGTCCACACGATGATCTCGGGCGCCGACGCCCTGCTGAGCGGGTCCGACTCCGCCGCGGACGGGATCATCGCGGAAGTCCTCGTCTCGGTGCCGGCGATCTCGATCGCCGGCGGCACGGACGAGATCCAGCGCAACATCATCTCCGAGCGCGTGCTGGGGATGCCGAAGGGGTACCGCGCCGACCAGGGCCCGTTCCGGGACATCAAGCGCAACGCGTGAAGGCCCGGGCGCGGTGGCTGGCAGTGGCGGCCGGCCTGCTGGCCGGCGCCTGCGGCCATCCGCTTCCCGTGGTCGAGACCGGCGGCGACTACGACCCGTTGGCCGATCCTCTCGTCGATCCGCCGTCGTTGCACGAGTTGTACCCGGTCACCGAGCGGCAACGGGCCGACACCGCGACGACGATCGTCCGGCACGACTTCTCGCAGCCTGCGACGCTCAATCCACTCTTTCCCTCCGGCGCGGCTTCCGCGTGGACGATGTTCGGGATGCTCTTCGAGTGGCTCGTCGTCCGCCACGGCAACCCGTCGGACTACGACTGGAACTCCAACGTCGTCCTCGCGGTGCAACCGTCCGAGGATCTGCGCTCCGTCACCCTGGAGTTGAATCCCGAGCTGCGCTGGCACGACGGCGCACCCTGGACCGCGCACGACGTCGTGTTCTCGCTCGAAGCCCTGCGCGACGAACGGGTACCGGTGAGCTACTGGCCGACGACGCGCGACCTCGTCGTCGGGGCCACGGCGCCAGGCGAGCACCGGGTGCGCTTCGACTTCGCCGGGCTCCTGGCGCCGCAGCTTCGCCTGGAGGCGCTCGCCTTTCCCATCATGCCGCTCCATATCGTGGGCGACGCCGCCGAGCGCGCCGCCGATCCGACGCTCCGGTCCTCGCCCTACTACAACCGCTACGGCCGCGAGGCGGTGATCGGCAGCGGCCCGTTCCGCTTCGTGGAATGGCGGAACAACGATCGGGTCGTCCTCGAGCGGTGGGAAGACCACTACCTGTTCGACCGCGCGCCGCCGGCCGCGAAGACGATGATCTTCAAGTTCCAGCCGGACCGGAACCTCGCCTTCCTGCAGTTCCTGGGAGGCGAGTACGACCAGGTCTACGTCGACGCGAACATCTTCGCCCGGCAGGCGAAAGGGGAGCTGTTCGAGGAGAGAGGCGTGAAGGGCCGCCACGCGTCGGCGCTGCTGCTTGGCCTCCTCTGGAACATGGACGGCAGCAATCCTTTCTTCGCCGACCCCCTGGTGCGCCGGGCGCTCGCCCACGCCTACGATGCCGAGACCGTCCTGCGCCGGGTCGGCCACGGCCTGTACCGGCGTTCCTACGGCTACATGGTGGAAGAACGCCGCTGGGACTACGAGCCGGCGATCCTGGAGCAGGCGCTCGACTACGACCTGGAGCGCGCCGCCGAGCTTCTCGACCAGGCCGGCTGGCTCGCCGACCCCGACACGGGTTGGCGCTACAAGGAGATCGACGGTGAGCGGGTCCGCTTCAGCTTCGAGCTGTCGTACACCGCCGGCCTGACCTACGTGCCGCGGACGCTCGACATCCTGCGCGAGGACTTCCGCCGGCTCGGGGTCGAGATGGTCACCCGCGCCTACGAAAGCGCTTCGCTCAACGAGAGGCGGCTCGCCCACGAGTTCCAGGCGCTCGGGACGATTGTCGGCACGACCCAGGACCCGAATGCTCTCCGCAACCAGCTGGCCACCGACGCCTACGACGGCGGCCGCAACAGCGGCGGCTACTCGAACCCCAGGGTCGACGAGCTCTTCGAACTCGGCAAGCGGGAGCAGGACAGCGAGAGACGCGCGGCGATCTACCGGGAGATCCACCGCGAGGTCTATCGCGACCAGCCGGTCCTGTTCCTGTTCCACGTCAGCTTCCTCTGGGTCTTCAACGACGACATCCGCGGCGTCGAACTCGGTCCGATGGGCACGATCCTCCTGTGGCCGACCGCGCCCGAGGGCTGGCCGTCGCGGACCGGTCCGGGCTGGTGGCGCGAGCGCCAGGCGGCCGAGTGACTTCGGCGCCGTTCACTCCCACGGCTGAGGAAGTCAGCGCAGCGTGGCTCGCCGAGCAGCTCCGCGCGGCGGGCCACGAGGTCGAGGTGCTCGGCTTCGAGGCCTCCGACATCGGCACCGGGCAACTCGGACGCTGCATTCGCTACCGCCTGGAGTACGGCGAAGGCGCGGCGGGCGCGCCCCGCACCCTGGTGGGGAAGTTCCCGTCCGACGATCCGTCCAGCCGGGCGACCGGCGTCGTGCTGCGGAACTACCTGAAGGAAGTGCGCTTCTACCAGGAGATTCAGGCCCGTCTCGCGATCTCGACGCCGCGCTGCTACTTCGCCGAGATCGAGGGCCAAGGTCCGCACTTCGCCGTCCTGATGAGCGACGAGGCGCCGGCGGAGCAGGGCGATCAGATCGCCGGCTGCGAGGAAGACGTGGCGCGGGCGGCGGTGCTCGAACTCGCCGGCCTGCACGGCCCGGTGTGGAACGATGCCTCCCTGCTCGAAGCGGGGTGGTTGGGCCGGCCGAGCCCCGAACTCTCGGCGGCCCACCACCGCCGCTACCAGACCCTGTTGCCCGGCTTCCTCGACCGCTACGGCGACCGGCTCGAGAACGACTCGCGGGAGGTCCTCAGCGTCTACGGCGAGGCCGAGTCAGCCTGGACTGGCGACGCGCCCGACCCGTTCTCCCTCGTCCACATCGACTACCGGCTCGACAACCTGCTGATCGACCCGCGCACCTCGCCGCCGGCGATCACGGCAGTCGACTGGCAGAGCATCACGATCGGGCGTCCGCTGGGCGATGTCGCCTACTTCCTGGGCGGCAGCCTGGACCCGGCCCTCCGCCGGCGCTGTGAGGAGGAGATCGTGGGCGCATACCACCAGCGGCTGATCGCCGCCGGCATCGACGGCTACTCCCGGGAGGCCTGCTGGAGCGACTACCGGCTCGGCGCCTTCGCCGGCTTCGGCGTCTGCGTGATCGCCTCGATGATGGTCCGCGAGACGGAGCGTGGCAACGAGATGTTCGTCGCGATGACCAGGCGGCACACCCGCCACGCCCTCGACCTGGACTCGGCCGAACTGCTGTAGGAAGTCCGCACGGGGTCGCACACTGGGTGCGCCGGCGTCCCCGCCGGCTTCCGCCGCAGGCGGCCATGGAAGGATCGCCGCGATGCAGCGGATGAACGAACTCGCCTTCTACACCCTGGCTGGCCAGCCCGAGTCCCCGGCCGAGCTGTTCGAGGAGGTGCGCGCCGGCGAGGCGATGGGTTTCGGCTCCGTGTTCATCTCGGAGCGCTTCAACATCAAGGAGGCGGCCACCCTCTCCGGCGCCGCCGCGGCCTGTTCAACGGAACTCGGCATCGCCACCGCCGCGACGAACCAGAACACCCGGCACCCGCTGATCACGGCTTCCTACGCGCTGACGATGCACCGCTTGACCGGCGGTCGCTTCTCGCTGGGCCTGGGCCGCGGCATCGCCCGCGTCTTCGACGCGCTCGGCCTGCCCAGGATCACCACCGCGCAGATGGAGGATTTCGTCGGGCTGATGCGGCGGATGTGGCGGGGCGAGGTCATCGTCGGCCACGATGGGCCGGCGGGCCGCTTCCCCGTGTTGCGCCTCGGTGCCGAGGCGCACGACGAGATCCCGATGACCCTGACCGCCTTCGGCCCGAACTCGCTGGCCCTTGGCGGCCGGGCCTTCGACGCGGTCGTGCTCCACACGTTCTTCACCGACGAAACCCTGGCCCGCTGCGTCGACACCGTGAAGCGGGCGGCGGAACAGGCAGGCCGCGACCCGGCCTCGGTCCGGGTCTGGTCCTGCTTCGCGACGATCGGCGATCACCTGTCCGAGCCGGTGCGCCTGAAGAAGACGGTCGGCCGGATGGCGACCTACCTGCAGGCCTACGGCGACCTGATGGTCGAGACGAACCGCTGGGACCCGAAGGTCCTGGAGCGCTTCCGCGCCGATCCCCTCGTTGCCGGCTTCCGCGGCGCAATCGACAGCCTGGCCACGACGGAGGAACTCGAACGGATCGCCACGCTCATTCCCGAAGAGTGGCTGGCCCCCGCTGCCACCGGCTCACCCGCCCGCTGCGTCGAGAAGATCCGCGGCCAGTTCGACCTGGGCGCCGACGGCGTCATCCTCCACGGCGCCAGCCCGAGCGACCTCGAACCGATCGTCGACTGCTACCGCGAGCGCCGCGACGCGGGCCGCTTCGCCCACCTGGCGCCCAACCCGGCAGGCTAGCCGGCTCGCTGCGCCCGGATCCGCGCGATCGCCTTCGCCACGTCGTACCTGTCGTCCCCCTCGTAGCGGGGCGCCTGCTCGGCGAACGCGGCCTCGACGTCGTTCCACCTGGTTTGCGCGTAGTCGATGACGTGGGGATGGGTCAGCAGGTAGAAGCGGTCTTCGCGGATCTGCTGGAGCACCATGTCGGCGGCCTCGTCCGCGGACATGGCGTGCTCCGCGCTGAGCTTGCCTCCGGCCGGGTTCGCCTCCTGGGGTCCGCCGAGGTGCGCGGGTCGGCGCTCGGAGGACCGCCAGATGCTCGTCGCCACCCAGCCCGGGCAGAAGACGCTGACGCCGACGTGCTCGGGCAGTTCCGCGCGCAGCACATCGGAGATGGCGAGCACAGCATGCTTCGAGGCGGTGTAGACGGCGGAACCGGGGAACGGGATGCCCAGGCTGTGCTCGGAGCCCGTGTTCACGATGCGGGACTCCCTGCCGCCCTCGATGAAGCGGGGCGCGAACACGCGGATGCCGTTCAGCACGCCTTCGACGTTCACGCTGAGGATCCAGCGCACGTCGTCGGCGCTGAACCCGTAGGCCGGCGCCCGGCCCGCGCCGACGCCGGCGTTGTTGAACAAGAGCTCGACGGAACCGAAGGCCGCCCAGGCGTCGTCGGCCAAGCGCTCGAGATCCTCCTCGCGGGTCACGTCGACGCGCGCCGCGAGCGCCTTGGCACCGAGGGCTTCCACCTCACGCGCGACGCTCTCCGCGGCGTCCTGCTCCACGTCGGCGACCGCGACGTTCGCGCCGTCCCGCGCCAGGGCGAGGGCGATGGCGCGGCCGAGGCCGTTGCCGCCGCCGGTGATGACTGCCGACGTGCCGGCTACTTCCATGTTCCGTGCCTCCTATGCCCGCAGCCGCGGCAGGACGTCTTCGGTGAACCGCCCCGCGGCTTCCCGGCCGGGAGCGCTCGGCGCCAGGAAGTTCGGCCCGGCAACCGCGAACTTCTCGATCCCGAGGTCGAGCAGAGCCTCGAGCCTGGCCGCGCAGTGCTCGGGGCTGCCAACGATCGCGTAGCCGTCGATGAACTCGTCCGTGAGCGCGGTCGTCTGCTGCCCGCCCTCCCGGCCGTGGGCGGTCATGTCGTAGCGGTCGTGGATGTTGCGGAACACCTCCGTCTGCTGCTCGTCGGCCGGGCCGGAGATCTCGCCGTACATGACCGAGAAGCGGGCGAAGAGGCCGGTGGAGGCACGGCCGAGTTCGCGGCCGACCTCCGGATCGTCGCAGCAGACGACGTTCACATAGGCGCCGAACTCCAGCGACTCCGGGTCGCGGCCGGCTTCCGCGGCGGCGCTGCGCGCCGTCTCGATTCCCCAGGCGATGCGTTTCGGGTCGGCGCCGACGGCGAGCATGACCCGGTCGGCCTGACGGGCGGCAATGCCGATCACCTTGGGCCCTGTGGCCGCGACCTCGACCGGGACCTTCGGACCGTCGCCGATCCAGCGGATGCTGCTCGCGGAGGGCCCGTGCGCCAGCCCCAGCTTCTCCGCGAGCGGCGCGGCCTCGTCCGCAATCCCCGTGTTCTCGAAGTCCACCTCCTCGCCGCGCAGGTAGGTCTGCAGGACGACGAGGTAGTCCTCGAACCAGCCGAGGCGGGCAGGCGCGCGGCCAAGGTGCGCCAGCGCGCTGTCGCCGCGACCTATGCCCAGGACCATGCGGCCCCGCGACACCCGCTGAACCGAGAGCGCCGACGAGGCCGTCGTCGCCGGGTGGCGGGTGACCGGATTTGTCACCGATGTCGCCACCCGCAGCGTCTCCGTCGCTGTGGCGCCGAGCGCGAGGCAAACGTAGGGATCGCCGGAGAGGTTCTGCGAGTCGACGACGTTCATGCCGTCCCAGCCCCTGGCCTCCGCCTGACGGGCGAACTCGGCACTCCGGGTCGGCGCGGCGACGGTTGCGGTCCAGAACTCCATTGGGCGTCTTCCTTCCTGCTCAGTCCCGTGAGCGCGCACGATATCCGTCGGCCAGGTCGCGAATCTCCCGGTTCTCGAGGATCCCCTCACGGCGTCCGTCCAGCGTCGCCTGGAGCATCGCCTCGCCGATCGCCCGGTTGCCAACGGTGAGCGACCGAAACGCGCGGAGCAGGGCCCCCATCGCGGCGCCCATGCGGTGGTACGCCGTCATGCGGTCGGGCTTCACCTCGTGGAGGATGCCGGCGGGCCGCCAGCAGACGCAGCCGCCAAGTCCGAGTTCGCTCAGGGCCTGCTCGGTTTCCGCCTTGACGCGGGCCCAGTTCATCCGGCTCTCGAGGCTCGTGCCCGAGCCACTGACGAAGTGGAAGGTCGCGTTCGGGCTCGCCGCGAGCACCGCTCGTCCGGCCGCGAGGGCAAAGTCGTACGTCATCCGGCGGTACTCGGCCGGGTCCCGAACCTCGCTCGAGGACCGCCCCAGGCAATAGCACACCGCGTCGACTCCCTCGAGACTCTGGCGAAGCGGTGCGAGGTCCAGGAAGTCCCGGCACTCCACCGGGCGCAGGCCGGGCGCGGAGTACGGCAATGGACGCCGGGCAACCGCGCGCACCTCGGCGACCCGGGGATCGTCGAGCCATGCCCGGGTGACGCCCATGCCGACCAGGCCCGTCGGCCCAAAGACCACGGCCTTGAGCTTCGGGTTGTCGCCTTGCACTCGACCTACTTTCTGCTTCGCCGTCAGGCGGCGTCCCTGGATCCCGTATTCCGCTCAGCAGCGAAACCCGAGCGAGTACGATCCGGCTCGCGGCCGGTCAGTATAATGCTGGCCAGCCAGCCAGTAAATCTGAGGAGCGGTCATGGCGCATATGTTCAGCAGGGGTACACAGGTGTTCGTTGCGGCCGTGTTCGCCGCCGGATTCGCGACGGCAACGCACGCCGACGACTGGCTGCAGTGGCGCGGGCCGGATCGCGCCGGGATCTCGACCGAGACCGGCCTGCTCGACGAGTGGCCGCCGGAGGGCCCCGCCGTCAACTGGCAGATCGAGACGCTCGGTCAGGGCTACGGGACCGTCGCCGTCGAGGGCGATGCGATCTACGTCCAGGGGACCCGAGACGGCCAGAGCGCCGTCTTCCGTCTGCGGGCCGGCGACGGCAGCGACGTCTGGGTACGGACGCTAGGCCCCCTCTACGACCACCCGGACAGGGGCGACGGTCCGCGTTCGGTGCCGACCGTCCATGGCGATTCGCTCTTCGTTCTGAACGGAATGGGCGAGGTGGCGAAGATCGCGAAGGACTCGGGCGAAGTGGTCTGGCAGTTCAACATGCTGGACCGCTTTGGCAGCCCGAACACCCACTGGGGCATCAGCGAGTCCCCCCTGGTCGTGCGGGATCGTGTCTTCGTCATGCCGGGCGGCAGGAAGGGCGCGATCGCCGCACTCTCGGCGGCCGACGGCAGCACGATCTGGCGTTCGAGCGAACTCGGTGACGTGGCCTCGTACTCGTCACTCATCCTGCGTGAGATCGCGGGGACCGAGGTGCTCCTCGGGTTCACGGGGGAGGCCGGCGTCGGCGTTCGCGCCGAAGACGGGGAGCTGCTCTGGCGCTACGAGAGGCCGTCGACGGTGAACGCCATCAACATCACGACTCCGGTGCTGGAGGACAACCTGGTCTTCTACACGGCGTCCTACGGCATCGGCGGGGGAGCGCTCGCGATCACCGCGGAGAATGAGGGCGGGTCCTTCCACAGCGAGGAGGCGTACTTCGGAACCCGCCTTCAGAACCACCACGGCGGCGTCATCGCTCACGAGGGGACTCTCTACAGCTTCTTCGGTCCGGCGCTCACCGCGGTTGACGCCAGGACGGGAGAGGTCCACTGGCGAGCCCGGAGCGTCGGCAAGGGTTCCCTGGTGATGGCCGACGGCAAGCTCTTCCTGCTGAGCGAGCGCAACAAGGTCGGTCTGGCGGTCGCCACGCCGGAGGGCTACCAGGAGCGGGGCCGGTTCGAGATCGAGGATCGCGGCGGCCCCAGTTGGGCCCACCCAGTGGTCGCCAACGGGGCGTTCTACATCCGCGATCAGGAGTCGCTGACGTCCTACGATGTCGCAAAGTAGCTGAAGGAGGAGAATCGGACCGATGAGTGTTTCCGTGCGCGGTCGTCTCGGCTGGGTTCTGGCCTTTACGCTCTTGCTGGCCGTCGCCGCCGCCGGCGCCCAAACCCTGCCGCAACTGGTGAGGGCGACGTCGAGCGGCTACGTCATCGGCTACGACTCCGAGGACGACGACTCCGTCCGGGTGTTCCTCGGCGTTCCCTACGCCGAACCGCCGGTCGGAGACCTTCGCTTCAGACCGCCCCAACCGGCGATCCCCGGGCGACTGCCCATCGACGCTCTCTTCGAGCCGCCGTCCTGCATGCAGGCGCCCTACCGGGAGGGCGGCTTCTATGCCCAGCCCCTCGGGGAACTGAGCGAAGACTGCCTGTACCTCAACCTCTGGACCGCGGCCGACGAGGGCGATCGCCTGCCGGTGATGGCCTGGATCCACGGCGGCGCGCTCACCCGCGGGTCGGGCTCGCTGCCCCTCTATGACGGCACGGCGCTGGCGCGGAAGGGTGTCGTCGTGGTGACGGTGAACTACCGGCTCGGCGCTTTCGGCTATCTAGCGCACCCGGCCCTGTCGGCCGAGTCCGACCAGGGCACATCAGGCAACTACGGCGTCCTGGACCAGATCCTCGCCCTCGAGTGGGTGCGGGACAACATCGCGACCTTCGGCGGCGACCCGGACCGGGTGACGATCTTCGGCGAATCGGCGGGCGCCTGGAGCGTCAACGTGCTGCAGGCTTCGCCCCTGGCGCGCGGCCTGTTCCAGCGGGCGATCGGCCAGAGCGGCGGCTTCTTCGACGGCCTGCCGGTGCTTCGCTCCTCAGAGGACGGCTCGGCCGAGAGCGCGGGCGAGGCCTTCGCGAAGCGGCTCGGCGTCGAGGGCGAGGACGCGGCCGCCCGCCTGCGCGAACTGGACGCCGGGGCGATCCTCGCCGAGGCCTCGAAGCAGGGCGCCTTCGCGACCAGACCGAACGTGGACGGCTGGGTGCTGCCGAAGCAGGTCGCCGAGATCTACCGGGCCGGCGAGCAGGCGGACGTGCCGGTGCTGGTCGGATCGAACCGCGACGAGGCGACCAGCCTGATGGGCCGCATGCTCCCGTCGAACAAGTCCGGGGTCGAGTTCCTGGTCAAGAGCCAGTTCCCCGATGTGGCGGAGGAGTTCTTCGAGGCTTATCCGGTGCCGGATGACGCGGCGGCAAGGCGCGCCTTCATCGACGCGTTCTCCGACCGCGTGTTCGCCTGGCACATGAAGACCTGGGCGATGCTCTCGGAGACCGTGCCCTCGCCGGCCTGGCTGTACTTCTTCAGCCATGCCCCGCCACACCCCGAGAAGGACTACTACGGCGCCTACCACGCGGCCGAGATCGCCTACGCGTTCGACAACCTGGACAAGCTGGACTTCGAGTACGCGGAGGAAGACCACGAACTCGCCGAGGCGATCTCCGGCTACTGGGTTGCCTTCGCCTCAAGCGGCGACCCGAATCCGCTCGGCGGCTCAGGCCTGCCGGCATGGCCGGAGTTCAAGCCGGACACGGCCCGGCACCTCGAGTTCGGATCGATGATCGAGGCCGGCAGCCACCTCCACCGAGAGCGCATGGCATTATGGGATCGTTTCTTCGAGGTGACCCAGCCATGAATCGACGCGCGCCCGTAGCGATCGCTATCGCCTTCCTCCTCTCCGTCCCGGCCGTAGCCCCGGCGCAGCAGCGAGGCGACGCCCCGCCGCCGCTGAACATCATCGGCCTGACCGGCCTTTCGTTCGGCGCCTGGGTCGAGCCCGACACGCAGATGGAGGCTTGGGTCCAGATGGCCAGGTTCGTCTGCCAGGCCGAGGAGTTCTGCAAGATCAACGTCTTCGACGGTCCGGAACTCGCCACCCACGTCGACCCGGTACCCGAAGAGAACCGCAAGGCCCTGAAGTACGTCTTCACGTACCAGCAGGGCGAGACCCCACCGATCGTCGTCCGCGAGGCCCAGCCCGAAGAGGGCAAGGAGCCCCGGGAGTGGACCTTCGACTAGTCCCTCTCGTCCATCGGAAGACGACGGTATCCAGCCTGCCTGGGTCCGGGGGGAGGGTCCCCAGCGGGCTGGAGGCAAGCGACGGGCAACGCACTGTCAGCTAACGCCGCCTGACCGGAGCGCAGCCGACCGAAGCGAGCGCTGACCTTCCCTGAACTGAGAGAGCGCGAGCGTCCGATGGGGACCCTCCCCCCGGACCCAGGCAGGCGGGTGCCCGCTACCGGTTCCGCGGAAACCCCAGGTCGACCTGGCTTTCTGCCGGGTCCGGCCAGCGCGCCGTCACGACCTTGGCCTTCGTGTAGAAGTGGACGCCCTCCGGGCCGTACATGTGGGTGTCGCCGAACAGCGACTGCTTCCAGCCGCCGAAGGAGTGGTAGCCGACAGGCACCGGGATCGGCACGTTGACGCCGACCATGCCGGCGTCGGCGTCCTCCTGGAACTGGCGGGCGGCGCCGCCGTCGCGGGTGAAGATCGCGGTGCCGTTGCCCCACGGGTTCTGCTCGACGAGCTCGACCGCCTCCTGGTAGCTGTCGGCGCGGACGACGCATAGCACCGGGCCGAAGATCTCGTCGCGGTAGACCGTCATGTCGGGCGTGACGTTGTCGAGCAGCGAGACGCCGAGGAAGAAGCCGTCCCCGTCGAAGGTCGCGTTACGGCCGTCGACGACCACGGTGGCGCCCTCCTCGGCGCCAGCGCCGATGTAGCCGGCCACCCGGTCGCGGTGCTCGCGGGTGATCAGCGGCCCCATCTCTGACTTCCCGTCCATGCCGGGGCCGATGGAGAGTTTCCCCATACGGTTCTGGATCGCGCCGACCAGCGGATCGCCGACGCCTCCGACCGCGACGACGACCGAAACCGCCATGCAGCGCTCGCCGGCCGAGCCGTAGGCGGCGGAGACCGCGGCGTCGGCGGCGAGGTCGACGTCGGCGTCGGGCAGGACAACCATGTGGTTCTTCGCCCCGCCGAGCGCCTGGACCCGCTTGCCGGCGCCGGTCCCCGTCTCGTAGACGTAGCGGGCGATCGGCGTCGAGCCGACGAAGCTCACCGCCGCTACGTCCGGATGAGTGAGCAGGCGGTCGACCGCCACCTTGTCGCCGTTGACCACGTTGAACACACCGGGCGGGAACCCGGCCTGGTCGAACAGCTTCGCCAGCAGCAGCGGCGCCGAGGGGTCGCGCTCCGAGGGCTTGAGCACGAACGTGTTGCCGCAGGCCACGGCGTTCGGGAACATCCACAGCGGCACCATGGCCGGGAAGTTGAACGGCGTGATGCCGGCCACCACGCCCAGCGGTTCCCGCACCGAGTAGACATCGACGCCGGTCGAGGCCTGGGAGTTGTAGCTCCCCTTCAGCAGGTCGGCGAGGCCGCAGGCGTACTCGATGTTCTCGATCCCCCGGGCCACCTCGCCGGCGGCGTCGGCGAGCACCTTGCCGTGCTCGGCGGTCAGCAGTCGGGCGAGTTCGTCCGTGTGCGCCTCGACCAGGTTCCGGAAGGCGTACATCAGCTTCGTCCGCACGGCGAGCGAGGTGCGCCGCCAGTCGCCGAACGCGTCCCTGGCCGCGGCAACCGCGGCGTCGACTTCGGCCGTGCTCGCCAGACCGACCGCCGCGGTCTGTTCGCCGGTGGCCGGGTTGAACACCGGATGGGTCCTGCCCGAGCCGGCGGTGAGGCGGTTTCCGTTGACGTGATGTTCGATCGTTCTCATGACTGCGTTCTCCTGCTTGCAGCCTACTAGCGAGGCGCCACATCGAGGCGCCGGCCGCCGCTAGCCGGCCAGCGCAACCCCCTCGAACCCCGGCATCAGCACCGTCTCGATGTTCAACTGACCGGCCAGCCCCGCCTCGCGGTGGACGCCGGCCTTGCGCCAGGGTTCCGACGTCGACATCGCGACCAGGGCGGCGCGGTTGGGATAGCAGGCGATCGCCACCTCGTCCCAGAGTTCGTCGACCCGGCCGAGGGAGAGATGCGTCACGTCGGCGGCGAAGACGATGTGGCCGCCGAAGTCCTGGATGATTCTGGACACGGCCTGACCGTAGATCTGGTAGGCCTCGCGCCCGGTCAGGTCCGTTTCGCGGCCGTCGCTGTATTCGGCCTTCTCCTTGAACTTCAGCAGATTGACCATGTAGATCGGTCCTTCGGGGCCAGGCTCCTGCATCGCGGCGATCTGTTCGGAGTCCTGCGGGTAGACGTCGTTCTCGAAGGTCGGCATGGATGTGCTCCTGTGCGATGGGGAGATGGCGGGCGCTTCGCCCGGCGGCCGACGCTACTCGTCGCAGCCGTCGTAGCGCCAGTGCCACGGTTCCCAGTCGAAGCCGCCGGCGTTGCCCAGCGGGTAGCTCTCGGTGAAGCAGAAGTCGGCGGCGTGGCGCTTCAGCCACTGGTACGCCGGTGTGTCCTTGAAGTCGGCGTCGCTGGGCACGAAGTCGAGGGCGCGGCCGGTGACGTGCTCGGAGTAGCCGGGCGGCGCGGTCCAGCGGACGGCGTTGAGGAACGGCCGTCCGTCCACCAGCAGGCCTTCCAGGACCCTCTTCTGAAAGCCGTAGCTGCGGAAACCCGAGTCCACTTCCAGCCGGATTCCCTGTTCCCGGGCGGCTGCGGCCATCGCGACGACGGCGTCACGCGCTTCCGGGGTGACGTAGATGCCGAGTTCTCCGGTCAGTTCGGCGGGCACCTTCACGAGTTCCGCCGGGTCGGTGGCCTCCTCGATGCGGTTGCCCCGCCACGGCGGCGGCACGTCGTACGACTGGCCGTTCAGTTCGACCCGTTCGACCGCCGGATCGACCGGCTCCTGCGGCCGCGCGGCCCCGGGGAGCGCCAGAACCGACGAGCAGAAGCCGACGGCCGCCAAGAGACGCGCCCTCTGTGTGCCCGCGGCTGCTAGGATTCGGGTCCCTTCAAGCATCGGTCCATTCTTCCCGAACAAGGACTCAAGCCATGCGCAAGCTCACCCTCTTCTCGCTCGCCCTGTTTCTCGTCGGCCTCCCGGCGCTCGCCGCCGACGGAGACGGCATCAAGCGGATGCCGAACGGCAAGCCCGACCTGTCGGGCGTCTACGATGCAGGCACGATCACTCCCGTCGATCGCCCGCCGCAGTACGGCGACAACCTCTACCTGACGCCGGAGCAGGCGAAGGAGATGGAAGAGGAAAGGGACAGGCTCTGGCGGTCCCTCGAAGAGGATCGAAAGGGCGGCGGCGCCGATCGGACCGCGCCCAAGAAGGGCGGCGACGGCGACAACCGCTTCGGCGGCGGCGGCGTCGGGGGCTACAACGCGTTCTGGATCGACCCCGGCTCCGAGGCGGTGATCGTGGACGGCAAGTTCCGCACGTCGATCATCTACGAGCCGAAGAACGGCCGGCGCCCCGCGATGACGCCCGCGGCCATGCGCCGGATGGCGACGAACTTCGCGTCATTCATTCACAACAACGACGGAACCGCCTCCTGGCTGGACCAGGACGGCCCCGGCCCGTTCGACGGTCCCGAGACCCTGGCGCTGGCCGAGCGCTGCCTGCTCGGTTTCGTCGGCGGACCGCCGCTGCTGCCCAGCCTGTACAACAACTACGCGCGGATCATGCAGACCGAGAACCACGTCGTCATCATGGCGGAGATGGTCCACGACGCGCGGATCATCCCCATCGACGGCGAGCACGGTCCCGACGGGATCAACTGGTGGCTCGGCGACGGCGTCGGCCACTGGGACGGCGACACCCTGGTCGTCACCACCCGCAACTTCCGCAACCAGACCGGCCTGCCCGGGGGCAGTGAGACGATGGTGGTGGAGGAGCGCTTCAGCCGGAGCGAGGACGGGAACCTGCTCTACCACTTCCGCGTCGACGACCCGAACTCCTGGACGGCGCCCTGGGCGGGCGAGTACACGTGGCAGGCGAAGGACAGCCTGGTCTACGAGTACGCCTGCCACGAAGGCAACTACGCGATGGGCAACGTCCTGCGCGGCGCCCGCCTGCTCGAGTCGGAGTACGACCAGCCCCAGAGCTCCGGCGGAGAGTAAGCCACTGGGTGCGCCGGCCTTCTGGCCGGCTTTGGCGCGAGTGTCTGACTCGCGCCTGTTACCTCACTCCCACCGGAACGCCCACACGGCGAGCCCGAAGCAGAGGACGGCCCACGCGGCCAGCCCCAGGATCGGGCCGCTCTGGGCGAACAGCGTCTCGCCGCTGTTCACCATCGCTCGCATCGCGTCCGCCAGGAAGGTCAGCGGCAGCCACTTCGCGAAGGCGAGGAGCCAGTCCGGCAGCACGTTCTGGGGGAAGAACACGCCCGACAGGAACATCAGCGGCAGCGACACGATGTTCGCTAGCGGCGCCGCCGTGTTCTCCGTCTTCGCGATGCCGGAGATCGCCAGGCCCAGTGAGGCGAACACGAGACCGCCGAGGAAGATGAGCGGGATGACCTCCAGCCAGAACAGCGGGTAGCCCGGGGCCACGTCGACGCGGGACACGAGGATGCCGACGAGCAGCAGGACGTTCGTCTGCATCACGAGCAGGAGGAGTCTGGTGGTGAGCGAGCCCACCAGGAAGTGGTTCGGGCCGATGGGCGTGGCGTAGAGGCGCTTCAGCACGCCCTGGTTGCGCAGACGCACCAGCGTGAAGACGACGCCGAAGAGCGCGCTCTGCATGATCGCCAGCGAGACGATTCCCGGCACGATGAATCCCTTGTAGCCCTGGCCGCGGCCAGCGACTTCCGTGGGAGAGATCGTCGCCCAGTTCTCGACGCGGTACTCCGCCGGGATGTTGGCGACCGACTTGAACACGCCCTCGAGCACCTGCTCGAGGATGGATCGAGCCGCCTGCGCCTCCTGCGCTTTCCGGCCGTCGAACGTGAGGTCGATCGTCGAAGAGGCGCCGAGTTCGCCGAAGCCCTCCGGGATCACGAGGAACGCCGTGATGTCGCCGGCCACGACCTCCGCTCGTAGATACGCGGCGTCGTCGGATTCCGGGACGTTGAACAGCGGTTCGCCGCCGAGTTCGCCCTTCAGCACGGACACCAGCAGGGTCGACGCCTGGTTCTTCGCCTGGTCGACGATGCCCACCTGCGGCGGGGCGAAGCTGCCGAAATCGAAGAGGCCGAACACGACCATCATCACGGTCGGGAAGGCCAGCGACCAGAAGAGGGCCGCCCGGTCGCGGAAGAACATCTTCAGTTCGGCGCCGATGAACGCCAGGTAGATCTTCACCCCGGGATCCCTACTCGACGAGCTGGTGCCCGGTCAGATCGAGGAAGACGTCTTCGAGCGTCAGGGCGCCGTCCCGGCGGACCGACTGGCCGCCGCGGTTCGCCAATTGGTCGATCAACGCCTGCGGCGCGTCGACAGCGACGATGGCGCCCCGGTCGATGACCGCCACGCGATCGCAGAGAACCTCCGCCTCTTCCATGTAGTGGGTGGTCAGCATGATCGCCATGCCGTCGGAGCGCAGGCCGTCGATCAGCTTCCACATCCTGCGGCGCGCCTGGGGATCGAGCCCGGTCGTCGGTTCGTCGAGGAACATCGCGACCGGCTCGTTGACCATGGCGACCGCGATGGAGAACCGTTGCCTCTGGCCGCCGGACAGATGCTTGTAGCGGGACGTCGCCCGATCGGCCAGGTCGACCCTGGCCAGCATCTCGTCCGCCGAAGCGTCCGAGCCGTAGAGCGTCGCGAACAACTGGACCGTTTCGCGGAGCGTCAGGTTGTCGAAGAAGGCGTTCTGCTGGAGCTGGACGCCGATCATGCTCTTGACCCGCCGCCGGTTCTTCTTCACGCCGACGCCGTCGATGAACGCCTCGCCGCCGTCCGTTTGGCGGAGCCCTTCCAGGATCTCGACCGTGGTCGTCTTGCCGGCCCCGTTGGGGCCCAGCATGCCGAAGATCTCGCCGCGATGGACCTGGAACGAGACCCCGTCGACGGCTACGAGTTCCCCGTAGCTCTTGCGCAGGTCCCGGACGTCGATGACGACGTCGTTGGCCATCGCCGCGGCCGCGGTCTCAGTCGTCGAGACTGGCCCAGACGTAGCCGATCCAGACCGGCTCCGGCGACAGCGGGCCGTTGCCGTACGGCGCGTACTTCTCGGGCAGGCCGTCCTTCTGGACGTCCTGGAGCGACTTGCCGGCGCTCTTCTGCCTGTCGATGTAGTCGATCGTCTCCGCGACGTAGTCGTGGTACTTCTGCAGGTCGGCCTTCGTCGCCAGCGGCCCGTGGCCGGGAATGATCTTCGTTTCGTCGTCGACGATGGCGAGGAGCTGGGCCATGTTGTCGCGCAGGCCGAGCGCGCTGCCGCCGACGTCCCGGTCGATGTACGGGTAGCCGCCGAGATTCGGGAACTGGTCGCCGGCGTGGACGACGTTCGAGTCGCGGAAGAAGATCGCCGCGTCGCCGTCCGTGTGGGCCGGATTGCCGAAGTGGATCACGTCGATCGCCTCCCCGTTCCAGTGCAGGGTGACGCTCTCGTTGAATGTCACGATCGGCAGCGCCTCGGACGGGAACGGGGTCGCCGAGAAGTTGGCCCCGGCATGCCGGTTCTCCAGCAGGCGCTTGCGGACGTTCGCGTGGGCGACGATCGCCGAGTCGGCGCCGAAGCCCGCGTTACCGCCCGCGTGATCGAAGTGGTAGTGCGAGTTGACGACGAAGTCGATCCTGCCTTCCTGGATCTTCGCCACCGCGGCCTTGATCTTCGGCACTACCGGCATCATCGCGTCGTCGACGATCAGGATGCCGTCCTCGCCCGCGGAGACCGCGAGGTTCCCGGCCAGCCCCGGCTCGGGCAGCAGCAGGTAGACCGTGTCGCTCAACTGCGTCTGGTGCCAGACGATCTGTTCGCCCGCCTGTTTGGCCCAGGCGTCGATGTCGAGCTGGGCCGCGGCCGGGATGGCGGCGGCGAGGCTCAGGGCCGCGATGGCGAGGTAAAGGCAGGTCGGACGAATGCGGTTCTTCGAGTTGTCCTTGGTCATCGGTCCTCCCCGTTCAGGGTTGTGACCGCCAACCCTATCGTCGCGAAGACGGCTGCAACCTCCGGCTCTCCTCCGTCGCAGCCAACACGACCGGCCCCTTCGCCCCTTCGATCACGACGCTCATCTCCGGCTCTCCGTCCGCCACTGCGACATCCAGCCCAAGACCCGCCAGCACAGCCTCGAGATCCCCCGCCTCCGGCGTAGAGATCCCGAACGACACCAACTCGCCGCCCACGGGGGTCGTCGTGGCCGGGTGCGGAGAACCCCGCCAGTCGATGAAGAAGGGCATCCCGTAGCCGCCTCCCTGCGGGAACAGGAGGTCCCAAACAAGCAGCCCGCCGTCGGCCGTTCGCCGCCGCGTCTCCACAGGACCCACCGAAGAGATCCCCGCCTCCTCCAGCAACCCCTTCGTGACGACGAGATCGCCCTGCGCCGCCCACGTCACGAGCCCCCCGGCGCTCATCGCGGCCATGCCCGTGACCATTTGGCTCTCGACCGACTGCGCCGGATCCGGCGCGATGATCTCGAGGTACGTGTCGCCAAGGCTCAGCAGTGCGTTGCGCGTGCCGAGCCCCTCGTGCGAGCCGCCGAACGCCGGCGCCACGCCGAAGGCCTCCTCGGCCCATGCCATTCCCTCGTCGAGATCGGCAACCGCGTACATGAAGTGATCGATCTTCATTGCTAGCTCTCCGGCTGGTTTCGGATTCGGTTGGTTTACGGACGCACCCGTGACCTCGTCACTATCCCCGGCGCAACCCCAGCCGAGCAGGAACAAAACGGCAACGGCGGTCGTCCTTGTCATCAAAGCAGTGTACGAGCATTCTGAACTCAACTGAGGAGCCCCTATGAGACAGTCCATCCTGATCGCCGCAGCGGTCGCCCTGGCGCTCGCCCCTGCGGCGCTGGCCGCAGACAACGCCCCCGTTCTCGGCAAGTGGGCATCGACGACCGAGACGCCCCAGGGCACCTTCGAGGTCGTCTACGAGTTCACGGAGGTCGACGGCGAGCTCAAGGGCACCTGGACCAACCCGCGCCGGAACGGCGATCTGAAGAACGTGTCCTGGGACGGCGAGACGCTCAAGTTCGGCCGGGAGATCGGAAGGGGCGGCCAGACCTTCAACCTGAACTTCGAGGCGACGGTCGACGGCGACACGATGACCGGAAAGATGATCACTCCCCGCGGCGAGCGTGAGTTCACCGCGACTCGCAACGAGTAGTCACACACTGGGTGCACCTGTCGGTGCGCCGGCCTACTCCAGGTGCTTCTTGAAGAACGCGCTGACCTCCTGGAACACGTCCTGCGACTCCGGCGACGCCGGGAAGATCAGATAGTCGGCGTGCGCGACACCCTCGTAGACGTGTAGGTCCGCAACCACGCCGGCCGCCCGCAACTTGCGGTGGGTCCTCGCCGTGTCGCTCAGGAACATGTCGCGCGTGCCGGTGATCAGGTACGTCGGCGGGAATCCATCGAAGTCGCCGTAGGCGGGCGACATCAGCGGGTCCTTCAGGTCGTGGCCATCGGCGTACAGCCGCGCTGCCGCGCCCAGAAACCCGTCGTAGGTGACCAGGATGCGGTCCAGCCCTTCGTTCGTGAACAGGCTGTCGCTGGTCTTGGTCAGGTCGGCCCAGGGCGTTCCCGCGTAGATCGCTCCGGGCACATCGAGGCCCAGGGCGATGAAACGATGCACGGCGGCCAGCGACAGTCCGCCGCCCGCGGACGTACCGCCGATGGCGATCGACTTCGCGGACCGGCTCTCCAGCAGGTGCCTGTAAACCGAGACCACATCCTCGACGGCGGCCGGGAACGGGTGCTCCGGCGGCATGCGGTAGTCGACGGAGAGGGCCGGGATACCCGCGCTGGCCGCGACGATGGCCGCCTCGGTGACGGAGGCGTCTCCGCCGTTCAGGACGTAGCCGCCGCCGTGTACGTGCAGAAACAGGTGGTCCGCATGCCGGGGATGCACCTTCTCGGGCACCACCCGGTAGACCGTCACGCCTTCGACCTCGGCTTTCTCGATCGAGACGCCGAATCCGCTCGCGATCTGGTCGAGGTTGGCGTTGGCCGTTGCCTTCTGCATCACCAGCCACTGTTCGTCGCTCTGCGGCGTCTGCTGCTTCGACGCGGCGACGCTGGGGGCGGGCGTAGCGGCAAGAGCTGAGCGGAGAACGTCGCTCGCACCCGCGGGCGCCGGCACCACGCGCTCGCCGATCGTCCAGGAGCCCGACTCCTGGGCTGTTGCGGCCGGCGTACCGGCAACGGTGAACACGAGGGCCAGGCTCGAAGCCAGTGCGACGGCCGGCAGGGCTTGGGGGATCGATCTCTTCACTGGGACTCTCCTTGAGTGCGACGGGAATGCAGTGTGCGGCGGACGATACCCTCTGCGTCGATCCACACTGGGTGCGCCGGCGTCCCCGCCGGCTTCTGAGAAGGACGCGCCGCGAAGGGGCGACCATACTGCGTAGTCCGAGACCGACCGGTGAAGTACTCCCTGACAACAGGCGCCTGTGTAGTAGCGCTCTCCGTCCCCGCGGCCGCGCAGTGGCCACCGCCGCCCCTCTACGACGCCGCCGAGCCCGCCCGCAGCTGCGAGAGCCTCGCCGAGATCCAACTCGCCGACGCCACCGTCGACTCAGCCGTCCTCGAAACCGCCGGCCCCACCGGCCCTCCCTACTGCCGCGTAACCGCCGTCGCCACTCACCCGCCAGCCAACGACCGCATCACGATCTGGGTGGCCCTACCTACCGAGACCTGGAACGGCCGCTTCCTCGGCACCGGCGGCGGCGGTTTCTCCGGCGGCAGTCCGCGCACACTCCCGGCCGCTGTCCGCGAGGGCTTCGCGGCTGCCTCCACGGACACCGGCCACGAGGAGAACAGCGGCAGCTTCGCGCTCGGCCCGGACGGCGCCCTCGAGTGGATGCTGATCCGCGACAACGCCTACCTCGGCATCCACGCGATGACCCGGGTGGGCAAGGAACTCACGGCGGCCTTCTACGGCCGGCCGCCTGGGTACTCCTACTTCCGCGGCTGCTCCACCGGCGGCCGCCAGGGGCTGATGGAGGTCCAGCGGTACCCGAACGACTACGACGGCATCCTCTCCGGCGCGCCGGCGATCAACTGGGACCGGCTGCATCTCGCCCAGATGTGGGGCCAGCTCGTCATGCTGGAAGCCGGCCATTTCGTGCGCCCCTGCGCGTTCCGGCTCGTCCAGGCGAAGGCCATCGAAGCCTGTGACCTGCAGGACGGCCTGGCCGACGGCGTGATCCCGGAGCCCCGCCAGTGCCCGTTCGATCCCGCCGAACTTCTCGGCGCCGAACCCGAAGGCTGTGGAGTAATCACCGAGACCGACGTCGCCGTCCTCCGGAAGATCCTCGAAGGCCCCCGGCGGCGCGACGGCTCCTTTCTCTGGTACGGCCTGGCGCCCGGGACCGACTTCACGGCTCTGAACGGAACGGCCGGCGATCCGCCCGCGGGCCGGCCGATGCGGATCACCCTCGACTGGTTCCGCTACTTCCTCGCCCGCGACCCGGATTTCGACTGGACCGGCCTCACCCACGCCTCTTACGAGCACTACTGGGACCAGTCGGTCGAGGAGTTCGGGCGCGTGTTCGGCACGGACCGCACCGATCTCTCCGGCTTCCGCGACCGCGGCGGCAAGGCGGTCGTCTGGCACGGCTGGTCCGACCCCCTGATCTACGCACAGGGCACGGTCGACTGGTTCGAAGGCGTCGAAGACCGCATGGGCGACACCGGCGACTTCCTGCGCCTGTTCATGGTGCCGGGCGCCAGGCACTGCCGCGACATGCCCGGCATCACCCCCGAGAATCCCTTCGCCGCGGTCGTCCGCTGGGTCGAGGAGGGCGTTCCACCCGACACCCTGGGCGCCGCGCGTCGGGGCGGCGATGGCCAGGTCCTGGAATCGCGGCCCATCTGCCGCTACCCGAGAACGGCCGTCTACTCCGGCAACGGTGACCCGAAGGACGCGGCCAGCTTCGAGTGCAGGGAACTCGCTGACCGGCCCTGACCCGCGAGAGAGGATCACGATGGCTCGACTCCCGTACCTGGACGTAGACGATCTCGCTCCCGAGGACCAGAGACTTCTCGATCCGCCGCTCAACATCTTCAGGGTTCTCGCCTACTGCCCTGAGGGCGCCCGTGCGTTCGGCCGTCTGGGCCTCTGGATTCGGTTCAAGACGAAGCTCGATCCGCGCCTGCGCCAGATGGCGATCCTCCGGGTCGGCGCCGTCACCCGCACCGACTACGAGTACAGCCACCACATCGAACTGGGCCGGCAGTTCGGCCTGTCCGACGACGACATCCGGGCCGTCGTCGCGGGGCCGGACGACGAGTCGCTGACGGAGGTCGAACGGCTCGTCCTCGCCGCGGCCGACGAGATGACGAACGGCATCGGCATCGGCGCCGAGACCTTCAAGGCGTTGCAGGGTCACCTCGACGAGGGAATGATGGTCGAGTTGACGATGACCCTCTCCTACTACAACGGCGTCGTTCGGATCCTGAACTCGCTGGACATCGACGTCGAGCCCGACTACGAGCGCTACCTGGAGGAGTTCCCGCTGCCTTAGCGGCAAATCGATGACCACACGTCTGGAGCAGACCCCCTCGAGCGGGGATCGAGTCGACTTCAGCGGCCGGACCGCCGTCGTCACGGGCGGCGGAGCGAGAGGCGACGGGATCGGCAACGGCCGCGCCGCCGCGATCCTCCTGGCGCGCGCCGGCGCCGAGGTCGTCGTCGTGGACCTCAACGAGGCAGCAGGTCGCGGCACCGTCGAAATGATCGAGAGCGAGGGCGGCGCCGCCCGCCTCTTCGTCGGCGACGTGACGAGCGACGAGGACTGCGCTGCCCTGGCGGCCTTCGCCCGGGAAGGCTCCGCGCCGCCCACCGTGCTGATCAACAACGTCGGCATCGGAGCGCCGGGCACCGTCCTCGACACCGAGCCGGAGCTCTGGGACCGGGTGATGAAAGTCAACGTCCGGTCGATGGTCCAGGCGTCCCGCGCCCTGATCCCGTCGATGCACGAGGCCGGCGGCGGCTCGATCGTCAACATCAGCTCGATCTCCGCGATCCGCCCCAAGGGCCTCACCCCCTACTCGGCGTCGAAGGGCGCGGTCATCTCGTTGACCCGGGCGATGGCCGTCGACCACGCCGGTGCCGGAATCCGCGTCAACGCCGTGCTCCCGGGGCCGGTCTGGACCCCGATGGTCCAGCGGCCGACGATGACGCCCGAGATCCGCGAGGGGCGCAAGAACGCCTCGGCGCTGCGAATCGAAGGGACCGGCTGGGACGTCGGTCGCGCCGTCGTGTTCCTGGCTTCCGAACACGCCCGCTACATCACTGGCCAGGCGCTGGTCGTCGACGGCGGCGTGACGGTACTCTCTCCCGTCCGCTGACTGGCGCCGCCGGCGCTGACGATGCCGACCCGCAAGAGAGGAACGCGATGGCTCGACTCACCTACCTCGACGTGGACGATCTAGCTCCCGAAGACCGGGAGCTGCTCGACCGGCCGATCAACCTGGCGCGAATGCTCGCCCACAGTCCCGCGGGGACGCGCGCCTTCCGCCACACGGGCGCGTGGATCCGCCACAAGGCACGCTTCGATACTCGGCTGCGCGAGATGGCCATCCTGCGCATCGGCGTCATCACGCGCACCGACTACGAGTACAGCCACCACATCGAACTCGGCCGCCAGTTCGGGATGTCCGACGACGACATCCGCGCCGTCCTCGCGGGACCGGAAGCCGGCGAGCTACCGGAACTCGAGCGGCTCGTCCTCACCGCCGCCGACGAGGTGACCGAGGGTCTCAGCATCAGCCCCGAGACCTTCGACGCCCTGAGGCGTCACCTCGACGATGAACTCCTCGTCGAACTGACGATCATCGTCTCGTACTACAACGCCGTCGTCCGCATGCTCCGGTCGCTCGAGATCGATGTCGAGCCCGGCTACGAGCGCTACATGGACGAGTTCCCGCTACGGTAGCGGCTGGCGGCCGGCCCGCGTTCCGTTTTGGGTGTGGCGATAGACCTCAAACAAGTCGGTTTAGGTCGATGTCAAGGCCCGCCTCCCTTAGCTCTTTCGCCAGTCTCAACTTCCAAGCCTCCTCATCGTCCAAGCTGACGAAGACCACACCGTCGTAGTCCGACGGTCGTTCTACTGTCTTGTCCACCAGAGCGCACACGCGCTTCCTGCCGAGTTTTCCGACGAAGAACCCAAGTTCGAAGATCACATTCTGTCTGGCTCGTGGCCTTAGGTCCTTCGTGTCCTTCGCGCGTCCCTCATCATCTGGCGTGAGAACAGCCACCGCGAACCCTACGTGTGAGTGCTCCTCGAACTTCTCGATGATCGTGCGGCCCTTGTTCGGCTGCTCCTGGAGAACGATTGGATTCAGGCCTAGACGCTCAATCAGCCTGGCTACCTCGGTTCTCATCACACTGTGGCCGTGAGCGATGAACACGTCGGTTGTAGCCACCGAAGGCGTAGGACCGAGTACGTGTTCAAGGAGCCCATCCTCCTCCCAGTACTCTTCGATTTCCGAGACCATTGAAGCGAGCATGTTCTCCGCGGACTGCAGACCGCTAAGGAACGATTCCTGACGGTCTGCGGCGCTGCTCGGAGCGAACATCGGGTAGTAGTGGATCCTCTGGAAACGCTCGACGTACTCTTCCTTGCCTGGAAACGTGTTTGATATGGCGACTTCGGTGTCTCTACGCCATTTGCCGAGCGCTGGTGAGTCTGCCGCTCCGCTTCGTAGCTGGGAGATGTGATCTAGGCAGCGGCCTATTCGTTCTAAGGACTTCTTCTTCGGTGGCTGCTTCATTTGAGTACCGTAGCAGCTCCTTGATCTAGAGAGGCTCTAGGTGACAGACGCCTGCTCCCACGCCCGCCTCGTGCTGTGAGCCCTCAAGTAGAGTGAGAAGCCGACCGTCGGCGTCACCACAAGCGTCTTGGGCAACTGGAGAGGAGTCGCATCGTGATGAGACCGAAACTACCAATCCCTGTCGCGCTGGTCGCAGCGCTGCTGCTGCTCGCCGCACCGGCGGCGGGGCAGGATAAGAAGTGCGACGCCAAGCCGCGATGGATCGCGGTGGACGTCGTGCGCGGTTACGTGGACAACAACCACGGTGGCTTCGAGACGCTGAGCGGCCTTCAACTGCTCGACCGTTGCAAGGGGTTCGACGTCACCGAAGCCGGTGACGGGGCGAGGAGCATGGAGCAAGAGGCTGCGGCGGATGGGGCTCGTTCGGCGATCTCGCAAATCAACCACGACAGAAACGGAAAGGTCGCGGCGATCGTGCACTACTACGTCCGCGAGTCCGTCCACCAGATCTGCGCGGCGATGGACGACTGCGGCGATGCCGTCCGGCAGGCCCGAGCGGAAGGCGAGCGATGAGCAAGAAGCGAAACCACGCCGACAAGCGTCCCGTTGCCGTAGCCACTGACACGCCGGGCGTGCTGGAGTTCGTCGACGGGAAGAGTGTTGGTGGGCGCAACACCATCCGCGGAATCGAGTTGACTGGCCCTGTCAGAGAGGACGGAACCGCTTCCGTGAAGTTGACGTATCCCGTAGTCACCGACAGCCAAGGCTATGTTGGCGACCGCAACCTCCGGCATCAACAGGACCGCAAACGCCACCACCGAAAGGTGACTCCCTGAAGCACCTGATCTCAGCCTTGCTGCCTTCTCGGTGCCCCCGGCTGCAATCCCGGCGCTGTGCTCCGGTGCCGGACCGACCAAGTGAGCGGGGTACCGCGTCTGGAGGGTTGACAGGTGGACTTGTGCCTCGATGCGAGCCCGGCGATGCGCTGCGGCACGATCTGGCAGCTGCGGCGACGCGCTCCCTTCACTTGTTGACAAACGTCCATGGATGTGTCTATCGTAATGTCTATTCGGGTTCGCCACGTGTGGCGCGGGAAGCGCCCGAGTCACGGACCGGACGACCCGGCGGTTGGGTGCTGGCGGGCAAGAGAAAAGCTGTCGGAGGAAACGATGCCAAGCGCGGTCGCGGAAAGAAGCGTGGTGGTCGAGAAGCTGGAGTTACTGAGGACGAGGGCGGCGATACGCTCGGTTGACGTGGCGAACATGCTGGGCACGACTCCAAGGACCGTGTCCCGGTGGAACCAGGGGCACGCGAACCCCAGGCCAGGCAAGGAGATCCTGCTGGCGGACCTGGAGTACATCGTGGAACGTCTGGCGGAGTTCTACTCGGACCCGAGGACCGCGCGCGCATGGTTGTACTCCAGGCACAGGTACTTCGATGGCCTTCGACCGGCGGACTTGGTCCGGGAGGGGCGGGCCCAGGAAGTTCTGGAGGCGATCCACGCGATGGCCGACCCCGGCCACACCTGAGGGCTTTTGGTTGGATGACGAGCGCGATGCGTCGAGACGGTCGCAGGGAGGGACGCGCCAGGTTGAGTAACGAACGTGACGCAGCGCGATCCCGACTTGCTGGAACGACTGGACGGTCTGGACAGACGCGCATTCGAGGGAGTCGCGTACAGGGTCGTCTGGCGGGACCGTTGCGCCGTTCAGGGGAGCACCAGCGGGGGGCGCTGGAATGATCCGGCGAGGCGGTTCGAGATACTCAACACGTCGCTCGAACGCGACGGCGCGGCGGCTGAGTTCGAAGCGTTCTGGTCGTTGTTCGAGCAGCGGCCGGATAGACGGGCCTCGAGCTGGAAGTTGAAGCTCCGCCTGAAGCGCGTCGTGGAACTCGGCTTCGAGGAGTTGGAACGGCTCGGGGTCGGAAGAGCAGACTTCGGTGGCCGGGAGTATGCGCGAACCCAGGAGATTGCCGAGGCTCTCAACCGTCTGGCGTGCGATGGGCTGATCGTTCCGTCCGCGCGCTACGAGGGGAAGAACCTGATCGTGTTCACGGAGAACCTCGACAAGGACTGCGTGGTAGAGGCTGTGGAATCGGTCGAGTTCTCGTGGCGGGACTGAACTCTCCGCGCGCACGGCTCTAGGATGGAACGGGCTCTAGGCAGACCTTCGATACTGCCTTCGGAGCGATGTCGAGGTTCTGCATAGCTCTGCGTTTCGGTCCCGCGGTCAGTCGCCCGCCGTCAGCGCGGAACCGCCTGATCACCGCAGAGCGCCACGCCGCAACGCGACGATCAGCGCCGCTCCGGCAACTCGGCGAACGTCCCCAGTACGAGGCCAGCCTCGTGAACCTGCTCGACCAGCAGGTCCCACACTCCCCGGAGCTCGTCGGGCCTTCGATCACGCCGGAACCCCCTCGGAGCTCGAAAGGCGCGCGGGTTGATGTACTCGACCGGCAGATCGATGACCGGTCGCCTGAAGCCCGAATCACCGCATTCGGGACTTGCTGGGAAGAAGCTGAACATCCCTTCGACGGGATCGTCGGGTGTCGCTCCCCGGTAGAGCCGGAGCCGGTCGCGGGCCGATGCGCAGGCTTTCCGCTGCGGCGAGTCACCGGTCAAGGGCCGGATGGTCACATCGAGGAACGTGCACGAAGTCCAGTCCCGGAGTGTGGTGTGTGCTTCGGACCCGTGGTAGTCCTTGAAGTCTCTGACGACGAGCACAGTGTCGAGCATCCACTGCCACTCGCCGTCTACCTTCTTGCTGCTCCCGAACGCAATGACGGACCCTTCATCTAGCTGCCTCAGGCCGGGCTTGCTCGGTTGGAAGCAGTTGGAGTAGAGGAATCGAGGCCCGAAGATGAAGGGGTCGGTGTTGTGCAGTCCCTCATAGCTGGTCTTCGGGACGTAGTACGGGCGCCACAGCCACCTCGGATGCAGCCAGTCGCCGTCCGGGGGATCGAGGGCACGGACTAGCTCGGACTCCGGCTCCCACTCGCCCCAGGCGTACAGATCACCGGTCTGTCGATTGCGGTTCTCGTCGACCCACTGGCCGTGCAACTGCATGAACTTCCGTGCGTGGCCGTGGTTCTGCGTGTTCCAGGCCTTCTCAAGGCCGCGATCGGGTTGGTGCTCCCGTCCGGGGTGCGAGAGCTGGACGAAGCAACGGCTACCGGTCATCTTCGTATGCCTGAACCATGATTGCGCCCGCCTCGCGTTTCTGGATGTTTGCCAAATGCCCGAACGGCTTCTGAGCTGCTCGTCCCCAAGCGAACAGGGACCGTTCGCTGGCGACTTCGTACCACCGCGCCCGCACCTCGTACGGGCGCTTCCGGAGATCGCCTTGGCCCGTTCGGTCGAAGACTCTGAGAGCCTGCCACGGGCCCATGGCCTGGAACCGGATGTGGTTCAGGTGCCACTTCGCCACCGAGAGCAGCACGATCTGAGGACGGAGCACTTTCAGCAGTTCGTGCCAGAGCGGGACGCCGACTGCCTGGAGTTCCGGGCGATCCGGGCCCAGTCTGCTCCAGGTCGGATCGGTTGCGACGGGTGTGCAGATGTCGGTGTGGAGTGCGGTCGAGCGCTTCACGGCGTAGTAGCTCGATCTCGCGCCATTGAGGACCGCTTCATAGGAGCTGAACCAGCCTTTGTAGGGCCTGGTACGGAAGTAGGCCGACATCGCGTCGAGATAGCGGCCCGGCTCCCGCTCGCCATTGTCCTGAATCAGCGGAAAGCGATTGAAGGCATCACTTGAAGGGAACTCGTGGAGCGAAGGATTCAGGCCGACCGTCAGCACGCGCAAGGGCGAGGCCAGGTATGCGTCGAGGTCACCGAAGAACAGAATCGGTGCGGCCGGTGCGACGTGCGAGGGCAGATTGCCGGCTCGGTCGAAGGCCTGCCAGGCTTGGTCGACGAGTGGGGCGAGAAGCCGCCTTGATTCGCCCAGGGGCAGGGGTCTCGGCATTGTCATGAGTTCGTCGGCCCGGTCCTCAAGTGTGTAGATAGCCACGCCGCGCCGACGATCAGCCGAGGGGCTTGACAGCGAGTCAGTCGTCCCTACATGCTAGATCGTAGCTCCAAGGTAAGCATGTGATCCGATCCAAGACCATTCTTGGCGAGGCTGGCCGTCGCCAGTGCGCCTTTGTCCTTCTGGTCTGCCTCGTACTGCTCGGCTCGCTCCTGGCGGCCGGGCACGGACACGATGAGCTCGAGGTCGGCGAACACGACTGCGTCGCCTGTCACCTCCAGCAGACCCAGTGCTTCCAGGAACTCGATGCTCCGACGCTCGTCCTTGACGACCTCGGGGCATCCTGCGGCGCCGCAGGGCCCGACCGTCCGGTCGTTGATCGGCCTTACCTGCCTGCGCCGCCCCGCGGTCCGCCGTCACCCGCCTAGGCCGCCTCTCGATCCAGCGAGCCAGTCTCGCGGGACGCTCGCGCGATTCGTCGCACGACTGCCGAGCGCCCGCCGTTCGTAGCGCCCTGCCGCGCGCCTGAGCCTCTTCGCTGGCACGCGGGGGTCGGGAGTGACTCGGTCTCCGAACGAGACCGCCAAGAAACTGAAGGGACTTTCCATGCTCGAAGCAAGAGAACTGTCGAAGTCGTTCAACGGCGTCGTCGCACTCGACGGCCTGAATGTCGAGGTCCAGGAGGGCGAGATCCTCTGTTTCCTCGGCGCAAACGGCGCCGGGAAGACAACCGCCATCAACCTCTTTCTGGGCTTCCTCGAGCCAACGAGGGGCGAGGCGCTGGTCAAGGGGAAGAGCGTCCGCTCCGATCCGGTTTCCGCCCGTGAACACGTTGCCTACATCCCGGAGAGAGTGGCGCTGTACCCCGACCTCTCCGGTTACGAGAACCTGAGGTTCTTCGCCGAGCTCGCCGGGAAGCGTCTGGAAGAGAGCGAACTCCTGGAGTGCCTGGACACGGCGGGGCTGCCGCGTGATGCCAACCACAAGCTTGCTTCAACCTACTCCAAGGGCATGCAGCAGAAGGTCGGGATTGCCTGTGCACTTGCGAAGAGCGCGGAGATCCTGCTCCTCGATGAGCCCCTGGCCGGGCTGGACCCCAAGGCGGCCAACGAGTTCTGCTCTCTGCTCAGGGAGATGCGGAGTCAGGGCGTTGCCGGCTTGATGGCTACACATGACCTGTTCCGGGCTCGTGAAGTCGCGAGCCGGATCGGGATCCTGAGAGACGGGCAACTGGTCGACGTGATTGCCGCAGCGGACGTGACGGCGGCTCAGCTCGAGACGCTCTATCTCGAACACATGCACGAAGGCAGGGAGGACGCGGCATGAAGGCAAGAGTCATTGCAGCGAAGGAGGCGCTTGTTGCCCGCAGGGGCAAGCGACTCTGGGCCCTGAGTCTTGGCGTGATTGCCGTCATGGTTGCCTCGATGGCGATCGGGCTCAACCGGACGGCAACCTTCGAAACGGAGCGTGCCGCTGCCGCGGAGAGCGACAAGGCGGTCTGGCTGGACCAGGGAGTCAGGAACCCGCACAAGGCAGCACACTTCTCAAGATACGTATTCAAGCCGATCCCCACCCTGGCGAGTTTCGATCCCGGCGCCATCGACTTCGGCGGCATCGCCGTCTGGATGGAAGCACACATCCAGAATCCGTCCCGGTTCAGGCGCGCGGAGAGCACGGGCGACCTGTCGAGGTTTGTCGGGCTCAGCCCGGCCTGGGTGCTGCAGGTCATCATGCCGCTGATCGTCATCCTCCTCCTGTTCGGGTCCTACGCAGGGGAGAGAGAAGACGGAACGCTACGGCAGGTCATGAGTTACGGCGTCTCTCCGGGCGCCGTCTTCAAAGGCAAGTTGCGAGGAGCGTCGTCAGCGCTGCTGAAGCTGCTCCTGCCCGTGTTCGCGCTGATCGCCATCGCGGTCTTCGTCTTCGACAGGGGCTATCCGCAGGAAGACCTGCCGGTACGTCTTCTCGGAATCGTCGGCATCTACGGGATCTACCTCTTTGCATTCGCGATGCTCACCATCGGAGTCTCGGCGCTCAGCCCGAGTCGGCGTTCCGCGGCTGTCTCCCTTCTCGCCATCTGGTGTCTGGTCACCGTGCTCCTGCCGCGCTTCGCCAACGATGCCGCGGTCACTGCGACGCCCCAGCCCGACAGCTACCAGACGTGGAAGGACCTCGAGGAGATCAAGGCCGAGTACTGGGGAGTCATTCCCGCCTTCGGCATTCCGCTCACCGACATCAGAAAGCGGGAAATGGCCAGCTTTCTCGAGAAGTTCCAGGTTGCCAACGTGGAAGACGCGCCGGTGCCGTGGAGCGCCTGGGAGCTGCAGGCGAGCGAGGAGTACTCCGACCCGCTCTACGACGCCTACTACGCCGGCCTGAACGACCTGTACGGCCGCCAGGAGGACACCCGGTTCTGGCTCACTGCGTTGTCCCCGACGATTTCGGTCATGGCGCTCTCCTCAGGTCTCTCCGGCTCCGACCGCCTCCACCACTACGACTTCGTGAAGAGCGCTGAAGAACACCGGCGGGTCGTGATCAGGCAGCTCAACGAAGACCTGCTCTACAACTCCGGGGCCGATCCGATGGTCTACGAGTCGCCGACCAGCTTCTGGGGCGAGGTTGCCGACTACCAAGCCGGTCCGCCGCCGCTGACGAACTTCACGGGGAGCTATCTCCCCTATCTGCTCGTCATGGTGCTCTGGGCGAGCGGGGCCTTCCTGTTCGCACGTTGGGCGGCGTTTCGGGCCGCGAACATGGAGACCGCAGTATGACCAGCGCCCTGGTCAAGCTCGAGCTCTTACGGCTCCGTCGATCCAGGGCCGCGTGGGCCATCCTGGCCTTCGCACTCTTCGCGTCCTTCTACTCCGTGTGGTCGGGAGTCTCCTGGCGAGCGTCTCATTCCGCGTCCCTCGTCGCCTACGAGGCTGCAATCGAGGCGAAGATGGACGTTTGGCTCGAGACGCTCGTGGCAATCGAGTCCGGGGAGCGCTTCGCCACGCCCTTCGACGCGCGCCCCTCCCAGGTGGAGTTCGCTGCGACCCATCCCGTGGGGCCCCTGGGACATTTGGCGGTGGGCAGCGCGGAGTTGCTGCCGGCGCGCGCGAACATCGGGCCTCTGAAGAACCAGAACCTGATGGTGGAGCGCTATGGATTCGAGAACCCGACGACGCTGACCCTCGGCAGGTTCGACCTGGCATTCCTCATCGTCGTCGTGCTCCCGCTCCTGATGATCGCGCTGTCATTCGACGTGATCGCCGCCGATCGGTCGCGCGGCACGATCAGCCTTCTTCTCGCCAGCCGGGCCAGCAAGCAGCGAGTCATCGCGACGAGATTGCTGGTTCGCAACGGAATCCTGGGCGGCATCGTCGCGCTCGCCGTCGTTTTCGGCATCGCGATGGCGCCCGAGGGCGCCGCGGCGTTCGGGCTGCTCTGGTCTCTCGTGTTCCTCGCCTACAGCCTCTTCTGGCTCGGGCTCATCTACCTGGTCGTGGGCAGAACGAGCCGCAGTGAAACGTCGGCCGCCGTTCTCGTCAGCCTGTGGGCCCTGTTCACCTTCGCCGCACCGGCTCTGGCCAACAGTGCGGGCGAAGCCCTGTACCCGCTTCCCTCGAATCTCGACTATCTGTCGGATGCGCGAGTGGCGCAGAACGATGCCTGGAAGCGTCGTCCTGAACTGACTGCCAAGTATCTGAGCGACCATCCCGAGCTGGTCGCCAACGAGATGGAAGCACCGGAGTTTGCTCACGCCTACTTCCTGGCGAACGTGATGGAGATCGAGAGCACGGCGCCGATCGTCGCGGCCTTCGAAGAGAGTCACGCCCGTCGATCTGCCTTCGTCGACAGACTGCAGTTCACATCTCCGGCGATTGTCGCGCAGCGCGCCCTGTTCAGAATCGCCGGTTCCGACTTCGACCGGACGCTCTCGTTCCTGACACAGGCTCGTGCCGCGCTGACCAATCTCAACGACGAACTGCGGCCGGTCATTCTCGCGAGCAACCGCATGTCGACCGAGGACTTCGCCGCGCTCTCGGGATTCGAGTTCGAGTCGAACAGTCCGGCCACTGTCCTTGGGCAGATCTCCATACCGGTGGCCTTTCTGGTCGCGTGCCTCTGCCTGTTCGTAGCCCTGGGCCGTCCGGGGAACAGATACTCCCCGTTCGCCTAGCGGACGAAAGAAAGGAAATCCCGAAGACCATGACCTCTAGCTCCCGACGTGTCGGTCTCGCTTCTCTTGGACTTGCTCTCCTCTTCTCCTGGCTTCCGGCGGCTCAGGTGTCCGCGAGCGATGACGCCGCTGCGGCTTCGGAGGACGACGCGGCGCGCTCGCAGGATGTCGTCGTGTTCGACGACATCGTCGTGACGGCCCGCTTCGTCGAAGAGGACATCAGCGACGTACCCTTCACGGTGAACGTCGTCGATGCGGAGGAGATTCGGCTCAACCGCCTCCTCTCTCTCGAGGACCTGTTCCTCAGCGTGCCGGGAGTGGAAATCACGAGTTTCAACGACACCTCGAATGCCAATGTCCGGATCCGGGGCGTGGGCGCAATCAACAAGACGAGTCGTGACGACAGTTCCGTGGTGATCTACATCGACGGAGTGCCGCAGCCGATCGGCGCTTCGACCCTCGGCACGCTGGACTTCGAATCGGCCCAGGTCCTCAAGGGTCCTCAGGGCACCCTGTTCGGTCGCAACAGTGAGGCCGGGGCGATCCAGATCGTGACGAATCCGGCGGTCTTCGAGAATGGAGGCTACGCCCGCGCCGAGTACGGGGAGGAGGCCCAGTACCGGGTGGAAGGCGCGTTCAACGCCGCGGTTTCGGACAGGGTGGCCCTGCGCTTCGCCGGAAACTACCGGAGTGAGGACAACCACATCATCAACCCCAACGACTCCGAGCCGATTACCACGCCGAGCAGTCTGAATGCCCGAGGGAAGCTCCGCTGGGACGTGACCGACAGGGTTGCGCTCAATCTGACGAGCAGCCACGCCCGCCTGCGCGACTCCCCCTTCATCTACTCGCTCCATCCTCAGACCGATCCGCCGCAGATGGATGCCCCTCCCGGCGCCGTCGATGGCGACAAGGACGTCGATCAGTGGACGATGAGGGTGACCGCCAACCTTGGCGGGTTCGACTTCACCTCGATCTCGGCGTACGACGAGACCGCGAATCGGTCGACCGGGATTCTCTACGAAGGCAGGATCTTCCTGCCCCAGTTGGGCTTCGTCCCCGCCAACTACGGCGTCGTCAACAACAGCTTCGAACGCGAGTTCTTCAACCAGGAGTTCCGTTTGAACTCAAGGGGAACGAGCGATCTGTTCTGGGTTGCAGGCGCGCACTACTACGACGACACCAGCAAGTCAGCGTCGTTCGATTACGAGGACCCGTTCTTCTTCCCCTTTGTCGCCCTGAACGCGGACATCAACGAGCGTGACTTCAATACGACGACGAACGCCGTCTTCGGCGAGATGACGTATCCGTTGACGGATCGACTGGAGTTGACCGCCGGCGTTCGCCACACCTGGGAGAAGAAGGACTTCCACATCGTCTGGGCACCCAACCGGTTCAATCCGAACCCGCTTCGCTTCGTCGAACTGGAGCAGGACCTGAGCGACGACTACCTCACCGGACGTACCGGCCTCAACCTGCACGTCAGTGAACGTGTGTCGTTGTACGGGATCTACAGCCGGGGTTACAAGGCCGGTGGCTTTGCCGACCGAGGCGCCAACGTCACGCGGGGCCGGCTGGACGCGCCGTATGCGCCATCCAGGGTGAACTCCTACGAGGTTGGATTCAAGAGCGGCGTGGGGAGCGGCGACGTCCTCCTGACCGGGGCCGTGTACTTCAACGACGTCAAGGACGATCACATCTTCACCTTCAACTTCTTCACCCAGGAAACGGCGCCCGAGAACTTCGACACCGAGACGAGCGGAGCCGAACTGGAGCTGGATTGGAGAATCACGAACACGCTCACTCTGCGGTCCGGCCTCAACTACACGGAGGCGGAGATCACGGGCGTGCCGGCGAACAGCTTCGCGCGGGTGCCCGTCGGAAGCAGGGTGCCAAACAGCGCCCACTTCAGCGGTTCACTGGCACTCACGCACATCCAGCCGCTGGGTTCGACTCGCCCGGGTGGCCTGGAGCTCCGGAGCCACCTCAACTACAACCACCTGGGGGAACGCTTCGCGGACCCGGCCAACCGTCTCCTGTTCGACGCATACGACAGGGTGGGTCTGCGTGTGGGTCTTGGGATGGGCCCGCGCGAGATCTACTTCTGGGGCGACAATCTGCTGGACGAGGACATCTACATGTCCGGCATCGTGTTCAATGCTCCGGCAAGCACGATTGCCCGCGGACGCAGAGTCGGCGTTGGCGTGAGCTACAACTTCTGAGAGGCGGCTTCTTCAGCTCTGACCGCCCGGTGCCGTCAACCCCGTCTGAGTCAGCAGGAACGTAGCCTCCGCGGCGACGAACTCGACCCGCTCCGACATCGGCAGACCGCGGCTGGCGGCATGACCGGCATACGGGTGGTAGCGCATGATCACCGGCAGTCCCGATGACGAGGCCGCCTGCAACCGGGCAGCGACCTTGCGGGCCTGCAGCGGCGGCACCCGCGTGTCCAGATCGCCCTGGGTCAGCATGACCGCGGGGTACGCGACGCCGTCGCGGATCGCCTGGTACGGCGAGAAGCCGCGCAGTGACTCGAACTGGTCGGGGATCTCGCCGTCGCCGTACTCGAGCAGGGCGGGCATGTTGTTCGTTTCGGAGAAGGTGTAGAAGCGGATCAGGTCGAGTTCGGGGAAGCCGCAGAGGACGGCGCGGTAGAGATCGGGGCGCTGGGTCAGGGAGGCGCCCACGAGCAGTCCGCCGTTGCTGGCGCCGTGGATCGCCAGACGGTCCGGGTCGCTGTAGCCCTCCGCGATCAGCCACTCGCCGGCCGAGATGAAGTCGTCGAAGACGGTCTGCTTGTTGTGGAGCATTCCGGCCTGGTGCCACTCCTCGCCGTACTCGCTGCCGCCGCGCAGTGTGGCGACGGCGTAAACGCCGCCGGCCTCGAGCCATAGAGCGGCCAGCGGGTTGAACCGCGGAGTCAGGGAGACGTTGAAGCCGCCGTAGCCGTTGAGCAGGGCCGGGGTCGTACCGTCGGGCTCGAAGTCCTCCCTGTGGGCGATGTACATCGGCGCTGACGTGCCGTCCTTCGAGGTGTAGCGCACCTGCTTCAGCACGTAGCCGGTGCCGTCGAAAGGCAGTTGCGCTTCCCGGAAGACCTCCCGCGTGCCCGTCTCGAGGTCGAGCAGCCAGGTCACGGACGGCTGGAGGTAGGAGACGAGCGATAGCAGCGCCTTGCCCTCGCCGGCCCCCCGAATGCTGGCGTTGTGGTGCTCTGGCACCTCGATCTCGCCGGCCGGCGTGCCGTCGAGTTCGAAGACGCGGATCCGGCTCGCGACGTGGTGCAGGTAGGTCAGGTAGAGCTTGCCGTTGATCACCGACACGCCTTGGAGCACGTCGTCGGCTTCCGGCACGACCTCGTTCCAGTTGGCGACCTCGGGTTGGTCGAGATCGATCTCCATCAGCCGGTTGAGCGGCGCGCCCAGGTTCGTGCGCACGAACAGACGGCCGTCGTTGTGGTGGGTGTTGAAGCGGGCCTCCATGCCTTCGACGATCGGCGTCGCGCGCCAGGTTCCGACCTCGACCAGGTAGAGGTCGCTCCGGGCCCAACCGTGCTGGACCCCGACGAGCAGCTTCTCCTCGTCGAGCTGTTCGGCGCGAACGAAGGCCCGCGGTCCGATCCCCTCGCCGAACACGAGGGCGTCCTCTGCCCGCTCGGTGCCGAACCGGTGGAAGCGGACGCGCGGTCCTTCCATCCGGTCGCGGACGGTGTAGTAGATGCCGCTGCCATCCTTCGCGAAGAACGCCTGGTCGTTCAGCGCCCTGGGCATCTCGAAGTCCAGGTCGACGTTCTGTTCGAGGTCCCGCAGGCGGACCGTCGTCTCGTCCTCGCCGCCGATGCGGACGTTGTAGAGCAGGAGCTTCCCGTCGGGCGAAACGGAGACGATCCCGAGGTGCGCGTACTCGCTGCCGACTTCCGCCGGGTCGATCACGACCTCGTACTCACCGGCCGGGTCGATCTTCGCGGGCCCGGCGTCGGCATCCTCGGGCGCCGGACGACGCACGATGGCCGCCAGCTCTTCGCCCGTCCGGCGCAGGGTGAAGAGCTCGTACTCGCCGGCCTTGTTCGGCGAGCCGACGGCCGGCGTATCGATCAGCTCACTCAACCGCCGCCGCGCCCAGTCTCGCTCCGGCGGCTCGCCGACGATCAGCTCGGCGTACTCGTTCTGCCGGTCGATGAATGCGCGGGTCTCCGGGCTGTCCTGGTCCTCCAGCCAGCGGTAGGGATCCTCGAACTCGACGCCGTGGAGCGTCTCGGTGAAGGCAATCTGCTCCGTCTCCGGGGGTGGCGGATAGTCCCCGCCGCAGGCAGCGAGGCCGAGGAGAAGCAGGGCGGCACAGGTCAAGGACCGGAGCTTTGGCGAACACAGGGGGCTTGGCATCATGGTGAGTACGATCCTTGGTGGGTTCGTCGAGGTCGTTCACCCTACCTTCGGGAGACTCGACCATGAGACGGACGTCAGCAAGACGGTCTCGACGGGCATTCCGTAGAATGTCGTCCAGGCGGGTAACTGCCGTTCGTGCCCCATCGCGGTGTGGAACCGCGGACTTGGAGGAAGGAAGGGACGATGGGCGTCGACTGCGTCTGGACGTTGAAGCTGGCGATCCAGACCCATGAAGAGAACGACGTTTGGGTGGCGAACTGCCCGGCCCTGGACATCGCCAGCCAGGGAGACGATCCGGAGGACGCCATCAAGATGCTGAAAGAGGCGCTCCAATTGGTGATGGAGCACTGCCTCGAAGAGAACCGGTGGATGGCCTTCCTCGAGGAACGAGGAGTGACGCCCGCGTCTCGTTGACCAACAGCCGCGCGTCTGGCACAGTGATCAGCGTGAGCACTCCGCTCAAGCGTGTCGTCGCGGTCGCCGTCCTGCTCGGATGCCAGACGCCGGGTGCCTTCGCGCTCACCGCCGGGGTGGACCTGGCGGCTCATCTCTTCGCGTCTGAGCACGAGCACGACACCGCTGCCCTCGCCAGGTCGGCGACGCACGGGCACCACCACGACGACGAGGTCGTGCCCGACCACGACCACGACGTCACGCTGGACGCCGACGCCGGCTTGCTGCGTCTCTGCCCGTCGTCGTCGGCTGTCCTTGCCGCGCCGCTCTCGTCGTCGGTGACGTTCGCCGAGGGATCGCTCTACGAAGCGGCCTCACGACGCGGACCGCCGGCGCCACTCTTCCGGTCTCACTGCGCACTGCTGCTCTGATCCGCGGCCTTAGGCCCGGGTGCGATTCGCGCCCGGAACCTGGACGTGGAAAGGAGTCAGCATGCATCGTTCCATCCTGATCGGCCTCTTTGGAGGCTTCTTCGCCGTCGCCGGAGCGGCACAGGACCGGCCTGTCGTCACCGAGGCTGAGTTCCTCTCGGTCCTCGACGAGACGCACCCCGCCGTTCGCGAGAGCGCCGGGGTCGTAGGGCTCGCCGAGGCCCGTCTGCTGGCGGCCCGGACACTCGACAATCCCGTCGTCGAGGCTGTGCGGGAGGATCCTGACGGTCCGATCGGCCAGACGGACGTTCTCGTTTCCTGGAAGATGCCGGACGCCGCCCGCGCCCCGGAGATCGAGGCCCGCGAAGGCGAGATCGGGGCTGCCCGTCGTCGCCTGGCGTACGACCTGCTGGGCTACCGCCTGGCGATGAGGGAGGCCTACGCTGGCTGGGCGGTGGCCGACGCGCGGCGGCAACGACTGACGCTCCAGGCCGAGCGGGTCGGGTCGCTTGCGCAACGCGAGGCCGTTCGCGCGGAGAGGGGGGAAGCGTCCGGACTCGAAGCCCGCCGGCTGGGTTTGGCCGCCGCTACGCTGCGGTCCCGCGTCGCGCTCGCCGCCGGGGCGAGCGAACGGGCTAGAGCCGAAGCGGCAGCCTGGCATCCCGGTTTGCCGGCGAACGCGCGGCCGGTTCTGCCCGAACTGCCGGCTGCGCCGTCGCTGGATGGTGCGGACATCCGCGTGCGTGCCGCGGAGGCGGACCTGGCGGCGGCCGAGCTGGCCCAGCTTGCGACCCGGCCGATCGTGGCCTCGCCGGAGGTCACAGTGGGCTGGCGCCGGCAGGATCTGACTCCCGGCGCCGTCGACGGGCCGATCTTCGGTGTCGCGTGGTCCGTTCCGCTCTTCGACCGGCGGCAAGCGGCGCGGCAGAGCGCCGGCGCCGGCCTGGAGGCCGCTCGGGCGCGGCTCGAACTCGCGGAGCGGGAGTCCGCGGCCGCGCGGAACGCGGCCAGCACGAACTTCGCACGACTCGCGGCCTCCCTCGCCGAGGCCCGCGAGGAACTCGGCGCCACGGAACGGATGCTGGACAGCGCGGAGGCAGCCTTTCGCCAGGGTGAGGCCGGGCTGACCGATCTGCTCGAGACACACCGCTCGGTGACCGAGGCGGAGCTGGCGGTGCTCGATCTGCACGAGGCGGCGCTGGCGGCGCACCGGGAGCTGGAACGGCTGGCGGCTAGCCGGGAGGGAGGGCCGGGGTCATGAGGTGGGGCGAAGCGCGGATTGCCTTGGCGGCGTTGTTGCTGACGGCCTGCGTTGGCTCGCCGCCCGCCGAAGAGCACGATCATTCCCACGAAAGCTGGTCGGTCACGGCTCTCGGGGAGCGGTTCGAGGTCTTCCCCGAGATCGACGCGCTGGCGGCAGGTCACACGGCGATGGCCCACACGCACGTCACGCGCCTGGCCGATTTCGCACCGCTGTTACGGGGAACGGTCGAGATCGTCCTTGTCGATGGGTCCGGCGAGCAGATCTTCCGCGCGGACCAGCCCGCCGCTCCTGGGGTCTTCGACATCGAGGTGACGCCCCAACGTGCCGGCGAGGCGGACCTGCTCTTCCGGATCGACGACGGGAACGGAGTCGAGGAGATCCCGGGAGGCGGGCTCCGCGTTGGCACGGCGGACCACGCGGAAGGCCTCCTGAAGGTACGGTCGCTCCCCGTTGGGTCCGACGGCGGCGAGCCCGTTTCCTTCCTGAAGGAACAACAGTGGCAGGGCGGCTTCGCGGCCGCCTGGGTGCGGGAGGGCCGCCTCGCCCGGAGCGTCGCCGGCGTCGCCTCCTTCCGCCCGCCGGCCGGCGGCGAGAGCACCATCACCGCGCAGGTGGACGGGGTCGTCCAGCCACCAGCGGGAGCCCGTTCCTGGCCGTTCGTCGGCCGCCGCGTCGAACGGAACGATGCCCTGTTCCGGGTGGTTCCGCTGGTCGCCTCCGAGCGGAGTCTGGCGACTCTGGAAGGCGAGCTCGAGGCGCTGGCGACGGAGCTGGAGAGCGCGCGGTCGCGCAGCTCCCGACTCCGGGAACTCCTGGCTCTCGAAGCGGTCAGCGAGCGGGAGGTCGAGGAGGCCGGGGTCCGCGCACGCATGCTCGAGGCGCGGCACCGGGCGGCGGAACGGGACCTCGAATCGGCACGTGCCTCGCGCGAAGGCGGAGCGGACAGCGCCGGCATCTCGCCGCGGGCGCCGTTCTCCGGCCGGATCGCCGCCGTGACCACGACGCCCGGGGCGACGGTCTCTGCCGGGGAAGCCCTCGCCCGCCTCGTGCGGACGGACGTCGTGTGGATCGAGGTCGCCCTGCCCCCGCAGGATGCGCGGCGGCTCATGGACGCGGGCCTGCGCGGTCTGGTGCTCGACGACCCGGAGAGCGGGC
>JAPPCR010000013.1 GCA_028875725.1 Acidobacteriota bacterium | reverse complement strand
ACGCCACCGGCAACGGTGCATGGCGCCAGGGTGGGCGGACGGCATCATGCACCTGAGGGGACGGGCATCGTCCCTTCCTCAGAAGTGGTGTTGGAAGTCAAGCAGGAGGGCCTGCGCCGCTGGCCGTCCCCCACCCCCTTGCCGTTCACCCGCCACCGTCACCGCCCCACCCCTGTGGGATGACAAGCGGGTAGCCAGCCTCATGCGCCAGCCGGCGCCATCCACCAGCCCGGCCTCGGCAAAGGGCGTCAGCAGCCCTCCCCCGGACAGGGGGAGGCCGTACCCCACCTGGGCAGCCACCGCACCACTGGTGGCCGTGGCCAGCCTGGGCCACCCCTGCCCCCACAACGCCGCCACCCCACCTGTGGCCGCTCCCCACTGGGGGCTCAGGGCAACGAACAACCCACTGCCGTCGGCGCCGGGACCGGCCCGGACCGTCAACGCCACACCCTCCTCCCGGGCGTCCTCCGCGCTGTGGACCGCCAGCCAGCGACCTCGCAACTCCACTGCCACGCCAGGCGCCTCATAGCGCAGCCCACCGGCCAGTTCCACCCCACTGCCCACCAGGCCGTCGCCCCCGTCCTGCCGCACCGCACCCTCCAGGAACGGCTCCAGCCAGCCAGCCCCGTCCAACTGGAAGCGACCCGATGCCTCCAGCCCGGCCCGCAGCCGCCAACTGTTGGCCCGCAGCCCGTGGACGGCAGACGGTCCAGAGTCCGTCTCCATGGCCGTCACCGCCCCGTCCGCCCGCAGCGACAGGGCCAGCCCGGCCACAGGGGGCAGGGCCTGTGACACCCCCAGCGCCGCCATCTGCATGGAGAGCCGACCCCGCTCTTCTGCTCCCCCCTCCGGCTGGCGCCGCGCCTCTCCCCAACCGGCGCCCACCACACCCTGTACCTCCAGCCCCTCCTCCAGCCGCCAGCGACCGTAGGGGTAGAGCGCCGTCAGGCTGGTCTCCAGCCGACCATCCCCCACGCCCCTGTAGTCCGCCTGCCCCTGCTCGTGGGAGAGGGCCAGCCCCCCTACCCAGGCGCCGGCCCGCCGGTCCAGCCCCAGAAAGCCGCTGCGCAGCCAACCGTCGTACGCCATCGCCCCCGCCCCGGCAAAGCCGGCCAGATCGCCACGCCCCCACACCGCCCACAACGGCCTCTCCCCCTCAGCGCCACCGTTGCTTCCCCTCTCCCCGGCTGCCAGGGGCAGGGAGAAGGCGCTGTTGGCCAATAACTCCCCGTCCGCCCCAGGGCGCCACGCCACCCCACCAGCCCCCACGGCGGTGGCGGCGCCACCCTCCAGCCACACCGGCTGCCCGGCCAGGGTGAGGCCGCCACCGCTGACGGCTCCCAACCGGGCGCCGATGGTGTCCAGCGACACTGCCAGCGCCTCCCTCCCCAGCGCCGCCAGCAGCCGCTTCGCCTCCCCCCTCCCCTGCCGCCGCCGGGGATCTTCCGCTACCGTGATGGAGAACACCAGCGCCGCCTCGTTACCGTCGGCATCCGTTGCCCTCCAGGTGTAGGACCTGGCCTGCTGCACCTCGGTGGGCGTGCCCCTCACGATGCCCCCACTCTCCAGCCGCAGACCCGCTGGCAGCGCCGGGGTCAAGGCGTAGCTCACCCCGCCCCTGCCACCAGTGGCCGCAGGCAGCACCAGGGACGGTATCGCTACCCCCTCGGTGTAGAACCACCTCCCCTCATACGGGGGGAACGTCAGGACGATGGCGCCACCCTCGTCCTCCACCGGCTGGGAAGGTGCGCCACCCTCGTCCTCCACCCCGCCGCCGTCGTCCTCCACCGTGGCGGTCACGTCACTGATGCTGATGTTGTTGCCGTTGTACTTGGGGTCGGTTGAGGTGGCGCGGTGGCGGATGGTGGCGCTGCGGTTGCCGTTCTGCTCCACGTCGTCATCCACGCCGGTGACCGTCACCTTCTGGGACACGGCCCAGGTGGACCGGCTGAACCGCAAGCTGGACGGGCTCACCCTTGCCGCTGCCGGGTCCCCGGATGTCACCCTGATGCTCACCTCATGGGTAGGCTCACTCTCCAGCACCACCCTGTAGCTGGCGCTGTTGCCGTCACCAGCCGCCTCGCTCACCGTCAGGGAACTGCTGCTGATGCT
>JAPPCR010000012.1 GCA_028875725.1 Acidobacteriota bacterium | reverse complement strand
CGCCGGACGGCTTGACAACATAGCGCGGCTTGTCTATGTTGGTGCGGTCGAAGCAAAGCGGCCGCGCACATGGGCAATCGGTATTTCGGTTCCAAGGCGACCTCCGGGCTGTGTCAGGCGCTGATCGCGCTGATGCCGCCGCATTCGGTCTACATTGAGACGCACCTGGGCGGCGGCGCGGTCATGCGGCGCAAGCCCGCCGCGCTGCGCAACATCGGGGTCGACCGGGACGCGGCGGTGTTGTCGCGCTTCGCCTGCGATTATCCGGTGGAGCGGGTGCATGGGTGCGCGCACCGTTTCCTGTCCCGGTTTCCCTTCGACGGTTCCGAGCTGGTGTACAGCGACCCCCCGTATCTGCGAAGCGCCCGCAAGTCGGCCCGCCGCTACCGCCACGATTACGCCGACGCCGACCACGAGGCGCTGCTGGCGCTGTTGCGCGGGCTGCCTTGCGCGGTCATGGTCTCGGGTTATCCCTCGGCGCTGTACGATGCCCTGCTGGCGGACTGGCGCAGTCTGTCGCTGCAGGTCATGAACCACGCCGGGGTGGTGACCGAGAAGGTCTGGTTCAACTTCGCCCCGGACCGCGCCCACTGGGTCCGCTTCGCGGGCCGCGACTTCACGCGCCGCCAGGGCGTCAAGCGCAAGGCCGAGCGCTGGGCCCGCCGCTACCGGGCCATGCCCGCCCGGGAGCGGATGGCGGTGCTGGCCGCGCTGATGGCCGTTGACGCGCGGCCGCCGGAGGACGGATGCGCTGGCTAGAGCGTCAACTCGACCGGCTGCGCGGTCGCATGGCCGAACTGCCGGACCCCCGCCGCGGCCGCAACCGGCGATACGCCATGGCGGACATCGGTCTGGCGGCGCTGTCGGTGTTCTTCCTGCAGTCGCCGTCCTTCCTGGCGCATCAGCGCACGCTCGCCGTCCGGCTGGGCAACTCGAACGCCCACACCCTGTTCGGCCTGGACCGCATTCCCAGCGACAACCACGTCCGGCAGACGCTCGACGGCGTTCCGCCGGCGCACTTCGACGCGCTGTTCACCGGCCTCGCGGCGGAACTCGACGCCGCCGGCGCCCTCGACGGCATGCGCCGGCTCGGCGGGCGCGCGCTGATCGCCCTCGACGGCACCGAATACTTCCGCTCGCGCAAGATCCACTGCCCGAACTGCTCCACGCGCAAGCGCGGCGACGGCGGAACCGAACACTTCCACCAGGTGCTCGCCGCCACCCTGGTGGCGCCGGGACGGAACCTGGCCCTGCCGCTGCCGCCGGAGTTCCTCGCGCCCCGGGAAGGACACGACAAGCAGGACTGCGAGCGCGCCGCCGCCAAACGCTGGCTCGCCCGCATCGGCCCCCAATGCGCCGCACTCCGCCCCGTCTACCTCGGCGACGACCTCTACGCCTGCCAGCCCGTCTGCCGGGCCATCCAGGCAAGCGGCGGAAACTTCCTGCTCACCGCCAAACCCGCCAGCCACAAAACGCTCCACGAATACCTGCAAGGCGTCTCCCCGGACACCCTGCGAACAACCGAAGGCCGCGGCGCCCGCCGCCGCGTCCACCGCTACCGCTGGATGACCGGCCTGCCCCTGCGCGACGGCGACGACGCCCTGCGCGTGAACTGGTTCGAGATCGAGATCGCCCTCCCCAACGGCAAGGTCACCTACCGCAACGGCTTCGTCACCGATCTCGACGTCACCGCCGGCAATGTCGCCGAACTCGCCGCCTGCGGCCGCGCCCGCTGGAAAATAGAAAACGAAACCTTCAACGTCCTCAAGCAGCGCGGCTACCACCTCGAACACAACTTCGGACACGGCAAGAAAACCCTCGCCAGCGTCCTCGTCGCGCTCAACCTCCTCGCCTTCGCCCTCCACACCGCCTGCGACCTCGCCGAAGCCCAATGGCGGCAGGCCAGGGAACGGCTCGGCTCCCGCGCGCGCCTGTTCGAACACATGCGCTCCATCGTCTGCTATCAACTCTTCCCGTCATGGGCCGCGCTCGTCTCGCTGCTCGCCACAGGCAGCCCACCGCCCCAGCCGCCTTGAACTCGACAAACCAACCCGTTCGCCAAAGCAAAGCCAAAACCACGGAGCAAGAAACATGCAATCGATAAAATGAGAACTGCTG
>JAPPCR010000011.1 GCA_028875725.1 Acidobacteriota bacterium | reverse complement strand
TCCGCCTCTTGGAGGGCGTCACCTCCTCACCGTAGATGTCAAAGAGCTTCTCCAGGGTGAGCGGCTCGGGCTCGGCCTCGGCCTTGCCGTTCAGGTCCGGGCCGGCGAACCCGGCAGCGAACTCGTCGGCTTGCCGTTTCGCCCTCGCCCAGTCGCGGTGCCCCAACGACCGGGTGAGCCTCCGCCCGTTCTCGCGCCACTCCACCTGGAACAGGCCGGTCTTCGGGTCGGGAAACACCCGGACCCGGTTCCGGCCCCACTCGCCGGCGCCATAGCTCCGGCGGCTTCTTCTCGTGCGTGCCATCGTTCGATTCCTCTCGTTCGATGGACTGCACGATCTGCGCGATTGAAACCTCGCGACGGGGTGGCCCGTCGTCCAGAGTTGGTGCCCCGGCCGGCGTTGGCGCGGGCGCGCCACGGGGGCGCTGGTTTCTGCGGTTAGTGGAGGAGCCAGATGTGTAAACGCTTCACGTTTACTCTGGCCGGGGGATGCCCCCGAGCCCCCGAAACGACACTTCGCGCGCCACCAGAGGAGGCAGCCCGACATGGCCCGTCCCCGGAAGCCCGAGGCCGAACTTCGCAGCCGCACGATCGGCGTGCGCGTCAACACCGCCGAGGCCGCGGAGATCGCCGAGCGTGCCGGAGCGGCCCGCATGACGACGGGCGGCTACATGCGCAAGAGGGCGCTGGGGCAGCCGGTCCGCGAGGCGGTCGTTCTCCGTCTCGGCGCACGGGAGCGGGTCGAACTCCACCGGATCGGCGTCAATCTAAACCAGATCGCCCGCGCCCTGAACTCCGGGGCTTCCGCTCCTTCCGGTACGCTGGAGGCGGTCGAGCGGGTGGGCGAGCTTGCTGCCGGTCTCCTGAGCGGCGAGGCGCTGGACCGGTGATCCCGAAGATCAACGGACTGGGGCGGTCGTTCGCCGGGGTCGCGGCGTACTGCCTCCACGACGCGCCGGAGCCGGACGACCGCCGTCCGAGGACATCGGAGCGGGTCGGGTGGGCCGACACCCGGAACCTCGCGACGTTCCGGCCGGAGCGGGCCGCGCGGCTGATGGCCGCGACGGCGAGGGCGGCCCCCGACCTCAAGCGGCTGGCGGGCGGGTCGCCGGGAGGCCGGAAGCTGGCGAAGCCGGTCCTGCACTACTCGCTCAGCTGGGCTCGGGACGAGACGCCCGACAAGGGGGAGATGAACCGGGCGGTGGACGAGAGTCTGGAGGCGCTGGGGCTGGAGGGCCACGAGGCGCTGATCGTCGCGCACGGGGATACCCGGCACCCGCATGTCCACGTGATCGCCAACCGAGTCGATCCGGAGACCGGGAAGGCGGCGAAGCTGTCGGGCAGCAAGCTCCGGCTGTCGCGCTGGGCCGAGGGCTACGAGCGGGAACAGGGCCGGATCCGGTGCGAGCGGCGGGTCGAGAACAACGAACGGAGGCGGGCGGGCCAGCAGGTGCTTCGCCCCGCAGAGGAGCGGCCGCGCCACTGGGCGCGCGTCCGGCGAGAGGGGATGCAGCCCGGGCGGGCGCGGCGGGCCAGGAAGCCGCGCCGTGAGGATCGGGTCGACATGGAGGCATGGCGGCATGGCGAGGCGGACGCCTGGGAGACGGTCGCGGACGGTCGCGAGTACAGCCTCCGGCACCTTGAGACCCGGGCGCGCAAGGAATGGGCCGAACTGCAAAGGCGGCAGGAGGAGATGCGGCAGCGGCTAGACCGGGAGAGCCGCACCGTGCTCGGGCGGCTCCGGATCTGGCGGCTCGATCGTTCGCTCAGGGAACTGGCCGGGGCGATCCGGGGCCGGAAAGATCTGGTCGAGGGCTGGCGCGAGGATCTCGACGGGTATCACAGGGACGAGCGGGCCGAGTTGGGCAAGGCACACGGCGAGCGCGCCCGGGAGATCGAGCGCGGTTGGGGCAAGTTCTATCGAAACAGGCTGGTGGAGGCGGAGCGGCGCGCATGGTCGGTGCGCGAGACCAAGAGGGAGAGGGAGCGCGAACAGTCACGGGAGCGGGAGCGCGCTCGGACCATCACCCGCATCGTTGTACCGCGACCGCCCCAGCCCCGAGGCCCCGAGCGCGGCGGTGGCGGGTTTGAGCGGTAGGCCCCTGTGCTCGCGTCAAGGCGTGACTAGCTTTGTCAGCTTCTCTCGCGCCAGTCGGGCTGGCTCGAAATCCTCGTCGGCGTTCTCCCAAACGGCGAGCGTGTTGTTGAGGTGGAACACCGCCGCGGTCGTGTCCCCCCTCGCCTCCATGAGCGACGCCATCTCGAAGTGGGCGTGCGGATCGGCGGGCACAAGACGCAAGGCACTGCGCAATTCCGCTTCCGCTTCGCCCAACAGTCCCGCCCGGCGCAGTGCTCTTCCCGCGCCAAGATGGAATTCTCTACTCGGCGATAGCTCGATGGCCGCCTTAAAGTTCTCCGCCGCGCCCTCGTGGTCTCCTGCTCGGTCCAGTATCAGTCCCAAGTCCCCCAACAGAGTGGATCGGAGGCCCTCCTGGCCACTGGCCTCCAACGATTCCCACGCCTGTCGGTGCGCCTCCAAGGCCGCGTCCACACCCTCCGTTGCCAGAGCGATATGAACGGCCAGCCGGTGAAGGTAGAGATCCTGTCCTTCAAGGGTCGACCTCAATTCCATAAGCAGGTTCACTGCTTCGTCGACAAGACCCGCATCAAGGTAGACGAAGATGTCGTCCAAGCTCCCCAAAGCGACACCCGGTTGCGTCTGGAAGCCTGCTTGCTCTTGCCGCCTTTGCTCGATCACGCCGATCGCGTCGATCATCTCCCCGCGCCGGTGATGATAGCGCTTGAGACCCGATAGCGCCTCTACCCTCTCCTCCGCAGTTCGGGCCAACGTCAACACGCGCTGGAACCCGTCGCGAGCCTCGCCCAGTCGCCCGTCGTCAAGATCGAGTTCCGCAAGTTCCCTCACGGGCTCAGGTGCCAGAGCATCCAGGACAATCGCGCGCTTGAGCGCGTCGCGTGCGTCTTCAAGTCGGCCCAGCCGCCGCTGGAGGTCGGCCAGTTGTGAGTAGGCGGACGCGTCGCCGGGTGACCGCTTCACATACTCGGCCAGGACGCCCACGGCTTGGTCGTAGTTGCCCAGTTGCTCCTGCACCCGCGCCGTGACCAGGATGAGTCGGTCGTCCAACGGATCCAAGCGGCGCATCTTGGAGAGGGTCGAAAGGGCATCTTCCCAAGCACCCTGAGACACCTGAGTCTCTGTCAGAATGCGTAGCGCGTTCAGGTCATCGGGGTGCAGTTGGATCCACAGGTCCAAGACCGTGGCCAGTTGGTCCGGCTCACCGATGGCCCGGTAATAGTCCGCCCTCACTTGGAAGGCGTATCGCTCGGGTACTCTGTACAGGTGCTCAATGGCCGAAGCGAGCGGGGCCGAGGCAGCCTTGTCGTCCAGCCCGGAAGCCCGCAACACGCGCCACAAGGCGTAGTGGGCGACCGCGAAGCTGGGATCCAGTGTGGTTGCGGTGGTCAAGTACCTGGAGGCAGCCTCATGATCGCGGTCGGCAACATGGTGGAACATGCCCTTGAAAAACGCTTCCACCGCAGCTTCGTTTTCGGAGAGCCGTGCCCGTACGGCAAGGTCGTCGATCTCTTCGGTAGTAGAAAGTCCCAGCGCGCGCCCTACCGGTCCCGCCGCTTCGTCAACGAGCGTCAGTAGGTCGGTCGCTTCATGAGCAGTCTGGCCCGCGAGCGATCCGTCGCTCACTCTGTGGATCCAGAGTTGGACGCCCAGCAGTTCGTTGATCCGATTGATCTCCCCGACCACGATGAACCCCGCATGGAGATTCCGGGCGAGTTCGCGCTTGAGAGGCAAGGGAGTCCCCGCGAAGCTATCGAATCCCCGTTCGCGCGCGTAGGACTGGTAGTCGTAGGAGGGGATCGGCAGGAAACGGTCATATGCAATGAGATCGAGGACCAACGCCTCGGGAAACGCATAGGACATCCACGACTCGCCCTCGCCTATTCCGGGTCCGGGTTCGAGTGCGAACAGGACGGTGGTCCCATTCGATCCGGAGTTGGGCACCCCCTGCTGGACGATGCTCGCTTCATCGGGCCTTTCCGATGCCGGGTCAGTGGCCGAAACCGGATCGTCGCGGGTGGCGAGCGTGGACAATACCACGAGGCATCCCACGAGGTTGGCGGGGATGCCTATCTTCTCCGTCCGCGGCAGCGAGTCCCTGTCCTTGCCGGGCTTTCCGTGAAACCAAGCAACCATGAGCACACTCGGCACCATCATGACCAGGGTGACCAGCGCCGCACGCGTGAAGTAAGGCGAGAGCAGGAATTCGTCCACGGCGAAAGCCGTAAACTCGACGATGCCCCATGACACAGCCGCGTATCCGGCCAAGATGTGGGGCACACGGCGGTGGATCAGGTCGCGTGTGAAGTTCGCGGACGCCGACTGTGAGGGGGAGAGGGAAGCTCTTGAGGTGTCTCCATGCTTGCTCATTGGTCCGGTTGACCGATCCCGGCGGTCTTCAGCATGTCCGCCAAGTGTCCGGACTCCACGACGGCCCGCATGAGATCGACGCGGCTCTGGACGCCCAGCTTGCTCTTCAGGGACATTCG
>JAPPCR010000010.1 GCA_028875725.1 Acidobacteriota bacterium | reverse complement strand
CCGGGATCGAGGTCAGGATCTCGGCCCGGCGCTCCATCTCCTTCTCCTCCCCGATCCGCTGCCGGATCTCGGCATCGATGAGCTTCAGCTGGCGGTCGATCTGCCTCAGCCTCTGCCTGGTGACCCGCTTGCCCACGGGAGTGCGCAAGTTCCTGCCCCGGTTGGTGGTTGCGGTCCGATCCCTGACCAGCGCGTCGCGGATCAGCTGGAGCTCGGCAAGGTCGCGCTGCCCCTCCGATCTCGCCTCGGTCGGGCGCAGGTCCTCGATGGCCGAAGCCATGATGGCCAGCATCCGGGCGTCCACCGCGTCGGTCTTGGCGCGCCGCCCGATGGAGCGGGCGAAGGACCGGACCTGGAAGGGGTTGATCGCGTACAGGGGGAGCCCGGCCTTCAGGAGGGTGTCCTCGAAGTCGCGGTGGAAGGCTCCGGTGGGTTCGTACGCGATCCGGTCGATCCCGGAGCCGATCCAGGCGATCAGCTTCCGGAAGCCGGCGCTGTCGTTGGGGAACCGGGATGCTCTCCCCTCGGGCGCGGCGAAGGCGTCGAGCCAGTCCTTGGAGATGTCGATCCCGACGGTGCGGAGGATGCTGCTCATGTGTTCTTCCCTTCTCCTGTGCTTGTCATGCGAGCCTCGATGCTCGTGTATCCATTCAGGACATTGGGAAGGACGGTGGCGATCACACTGACCTCGGCCCCTTTACGGCCTGCCAGCACATCGATCCGACCACCGTCCCTGTTGAGCGCCCGCTCCGGCTCGCTGCGCTCGCCTCTGCGGGCGCTCAACAGCCCGGGCCTTCCCCGTGACCCGGTCGTGCAAATCAAGCGGGAATCTGCATGATTATGGGAAACAAGCCAGGTTACTCCGTGGGGCCACACTCCGTGAGTCCCCTGCGGAGGCTGGCGGGGGGCCGCGCCCCCTCTAACCCCTGCGTTTCCGGCCCGCCACGGGAGCGTTGGGCGGCGAGGTGCTCCAACCCGCAAGCCCGTCGTGGCGGACGACCCGGCCGACGTGATCCTCGGCGGATCGCCAGCCGGGAGCTTGGCCGTGACCGGCACGGGCTTGAGGATCCGCCCGTGGGTGGGGCCTTGGCCGACTCGGTGGCGGGCCGTCCAAGCCCATGCCCCTCCGACGCTCGGAAGACCGCTCTCGCGGCGATTCTGGGCGTTTTGCGGCGGTTCGGCGGAATCCGAGGCCGCAGGATCGCCGGTAACGCACCAATCCCACCCCCGGAAGGGTAGGAGTACCCCCGGTTGCGGGCTTCCGACCGAGGAACTCGACATCCCCACGGTGGATGATCGAGCCAGGGAAAGGCGCGGAGTGTCAATAGACACCGAAAATGTCCCGGCTGTCGGCATTGAGAATGTCCCGGTTCGGCGGCGGGCGAGCCGCTGGCAAATGCCAGCGAACATTGACGCCACCCGACCACCCGTCGAGTATTCCAAACTGAGTACAATTGACGACCTGCGACTCATCCGCGTCCACCGGGCGCGGACCTGCCTCCAGAAAGGGTAACGGACATGGGCAGCTTGCATGATGCCGTCGTGCAGTACGTGGAAGGGGAAATGAGGAAGGACCCCGGCGTGAAGAACGCCACCCCACGCCAAGTATCGGCTGCCGGTGACGCGGCGGCTGGCGGAACAGCGACGGCCCGCACGGCAAGCGAAGGCGGCACCGGACCCGGCGCCCGCGTCATTGGGAGATGGTGCCGCCGTCATGGAGTACGTGGAGCGGACGCTCGAAGCGAACCCCGGAATCGCGAACGCGGACCTGTTCGCGGGTGCCCGCGAGATCGACCCTTCGGTCGGGCAACTCACGGGCCGGCAGTTCCACGCGAGATACCCCCTCCAAGTCAAGGCGCGGCTCGCAAGGGCCGCCGCGCCCAAGCCCAAGACGCCGCCGGAGCCGGAGGTCCCAACGGCTCAAGAGACCGCCGAGGAGGATGCTCCGCCGAAGCAGGCGGGCGACCCGCTCGCGGTTCGCCGTCTGCTGCTCGATCTGGCCAAGGAACTCGCGAGCGCGGAGAGCAAGGCGGAAGTGATCGAGGTCATGGCCCGGCTGGACGACTACGTGGCCGAGATCATGGAGGCGGCACGCGGTTGATTCATCCGCCAGCCTCGGTGGCCGGAGCGGCGCGCGACTTACGACCGTACTGGAGCGTGAAATCGACATGGAGGGTCGATTCACACTTTGGCCCTCCGGCGATTCACACCGCCCCTCCCGCATATCCGCTGGCGCGGCAACGTCTTGCGGTCCGGCCGTCCGGTCGCCCGTGACACACGAGCGGTTCGGGCCGTGGTGGGAGCGACCCCCCTCGCCGAGGGCTCGGTACGGGTTCGGGCCGAGGTGGAAATTCACACCTCGCCCCTGCCCTCCCGGGGTCGCTCCCGCAGCAACAATCCCTGGCGGGAAGGCCGTCCGAACGCCGCCGTGGAACGCGGCGACTCAACCCGCTCCTCCTGCGGCTGCCGCCGTTGCCCAAACTGCCCGCGCCGCTCTCCTGCCAGCGTCCGCCCGCGTGGTCGCTGGCTCCCGGCCACCCCCACGGCGGCCTTGGCCCCGACACCGCGATCCGCGTCTGCCCCTACGCAACGGCCCCCGTCCGGGTTTCACCTCCCGTCCAAGGAGACCGCCGGTCCGAGGCGGCGGGCCGGGTTGCCGAGAGTCGGGTTGCCCCCGCCGTGCGCGTCCTCCGGCCTTCCTGCAAAGGACTGCTGGACCCGTAGCGACCCGCCGCGGCGGCTTGGGATGGAGTGCACATCCCAACCTCCGCAGATGCCACAACGGGCATCGAAAAAGGTGGGTCGCTACGGGCACGCCTCCGTTTCCGGCACGGCGCAGCCGCCCCGGAGGCCGTGGCGCAACCGCAAGCCGGACAACGACCTGCGTAGCCGGTAACCTGCACGTCCGAACGGCGATTCCGCGCACGTGCGGGTCCTCTTCACATGTGCGGCTCCATCCCGGCACGACCGGATCCATTTCGGGTCTTGGATCGACCTCCCGTCGATTCCAAGCACCGCCGTGAGAACAGCGCTTCAATCGTAGCCCCTTGACGCGAAAACGGGGAAGACTGACTGGCTCATGGCGTAGCTGCCTACTCCTTGTCCCCGTCGTCCTTGACGACCGTCACAGTGAACGTGTCCGAGGCGGACAGACCGCCCGTGTCGGTGGCTGTGGCCTCGATTTCCGCCGTCCCCACGGCGACTGCGGTGATCACGATGCTCCAAGTGTCGATCGCGACCGACACCACGTCGGCGTCCGATGAATTCGCCGCATAGGTGAGGTCGTCACGGTCCGGATCATAGAAGTGGTACGAGAGAAGGAAGTCGGCCTCGCCGTCTTCTGCGATGGTCATGTCGTTGATGGGCAGGTTCAGCACCGGCGCCCGGTTGACCCTCTCTACCGTGAACTCGGCGGTCTGGCTGGCCGACAGCCCCCCAGGGTCGGTCGCGGTGACGGCGATCGTCGCCGTTCCGGCAGCCATCGCCTCCACCGTGATCGTGTCGTTCGACATCGAGGGGGTCACCACGTTCGTGGCCGACGACCTCGCCGCGAAGGCGAGGGGGTCACCGTCCGGGTCGGAGAAGAACTCCGATACCGTCTCAGTGAACACGTCCTCTTCCGTCAGGGTGACGGGTGGAATGTCGCCGACGGCGATTGGCGCTTGGTTCTCCGGTTCGGTCTCACCGCACGCGAACGCCGTCACGGCGGTTGCAAGTCCAAGCAGCTTTTTCATGGTCCTAGCGGCTCGTCCAGATTGTTGGAATAGTGGGGTGGGAATCCTGCACATGATACCGTCCGAGGCCCCGGATGTTCCCCGCGCCCCACGATCCGCGCGCGCATCGGTGGGGTCACTCGGGGACGAGCGGGCGGAGACGCAGCGGGCGGAGACGCACACTGGCGGAGAAGCCCTCTCTCCGCGATACTTCGTTCGCGCAGATCGTGCAGTCCATCTATCGAGAGGAATCGAACGATGGCACGCACGAAA
>JAPPCR010000009.1 GCA_028875725.1 Acidobacteriota bacterium | reverse complement strand
ACGGGAATGGGCTCCGAGATCCCCGTGGACTCGATGAGCAGGTAGTCGAAGCGTCTCTCCCGCGCGAGCTGCGAGACCTCGGCGAGCAGGTCGTCCCGCAGCGTGCAGCAGATGCAGCCGTTCGACATCTCCACCAATTTCTCCTCGGTTCGCGAGAGTTCCGCACCGCCGCGCTCGACCAGCGCCGCGTCGATGTTGACCTCGCTCATGTCGTTGACGATCACAGCGACTCGGCGCCCCTCCCGGTTGTTGAGCACCTGGTTGAGCAGGGTGGTCTTCCCGGCCCCCAGGAATCCCGACAGAACGGTGACGGGGAGCCGCGGGAAACTCGGGCTCTTGTTCATGCTGTCCGCCAGGCCGTCACGCCACCCTGGGCGTCGAGCGCGGCCAGCGCGCGGCCGTCCGGTCGCCAGTACACCGCGCCGACAACGTCCGCCACGGGCGCGGCTCCTATCGGATCGCCGTGTCCATCGCGCCCAAGTGACCAGACCACCACGGCGCCGTCGCGGCCTCCCGAGGCCAGGCGCAACGCGCGGCGAGCGAAGGCGAGCGTTGTCACAGTCTGAACGTGAAGTTCCAGAACGCCGGGTCGCGTGCCTTCGGGACCTTTGCCCTGGAAGCTCCAGACCGTCACCGCCTCGCCTCCGCCGGTGGCCAGGAGCGTGCCGGTGTCATCGAAGGCCAGGGCCGACGGCTTGCCGGGATAGCCGGACATCATCGAGTCCTGCGCGGTGGAGCGACGCCAGAAGTGGACGGAGTTGTCCTGGCTGCCGCAGGCCACGATGTCCCCGTCCGGGCTCAGTACCATGGACACTAGGGAGCCCGTCCACTCCAGCTTCTGGCGAACCTCCCAGGTGGAGGCGTCGAAGAACGTCACCCGGCCGTAGCAGGCCGTCGCCAGCTCCTTTTCACCGGACCACGCGATCGCGCTGACGGTACTGGGATGAGGTTGAGACCGCCAGATTCTCGCTCCATCCGGGCCAAACGCATGAACCTCCCGTGAGCAGGACGCCGCCAACCGCTGTCCGTCCGGCGACCACGCCACGTTTTCCACCCAGGCGCTCCCGACGTCGATCGTCTGGATGATCCGGCCTTCGGCGGCACTCCAGACCAGGACTCGGCCATCCTGGCCGGCCGTTGCGAACGCGGCTCGGTTCGGCTGCATTGCCAGCGCGAGCAGTCCACCTTCATGGGCTTCGCGCTGCGCCCAGATGGTGGCGCCGGACCTGCCGTCGAACGCGTAGACGCCACCCGCGGCATCTCCGACCACCAGCGCCTCACCGCGTGGGGTCCACCCACCGGCGATGGCGTAGTCACCGACCTCGGCGGCCCAACCCGGGCGAAGAACGCCCTTCGGGCTGCCGTCATTCAGATCAGGCATGCCTCGAATCCCAGCCGCATCGACCGCTCGTCGAGGTTGCGGCCAATGAAGATGAGCTGATTGCGGCGGGGCGTGTCACCCCATGGACGATCTGGCTGTCCGTCGAAGAGCATGTGAACTCCCTGGAAGACGAAGCGACGCGACTCGCCTGCCAGGCTGATGAACCCCTTCATTCGAAAGATGTCCACCCCGCGTTCGCGGAGCAGTTGGCCAAGCCACGCGTTGAGCCTGCCGGGGTCGACGTCGCCCTCCGTCTCGATTGCGATCGAGCCCACTTCGTCGTCGTGCTCATGCTGCGCGACCCAGGTTCGCTCGACCTCGGGGGGAATCACTCCGTTGAGGTGGGGGGCGCCGTTCCCCGTGGGGGTCGCCGGCCCGGAGGGCGGACTGCCGTTTGGCCCGACTGCCGCTCCATTCGCACTCCTCAGTTGCAGGTCGAACTCCTCCGCGGTGTGCTGGGCGTAGAGCCCGACCCTCACCTGCGTATCGACTTCCAGGAAGAACGACTTGCGTCCCGGGGAGTCAAGCAGGAGGTTCAGGTGCTTTCCGACCGGAATCTCGTCCCCCGGACGAATGTCGTCCGCGGGTTCGGCGTACCGACGCACACACCACTCGGCACCTTCACGAAGTGCGGAGTCATCCGTGCCCAGGTCCGGCACGATGACGAGAGACATCGCCGGATCAGGTCCCTCGGCCAGGCTGAGTTCGTAGCGGCCGGTGTCGAGCGAATAGACGCCAGTCCATTCGAACGGGTACTCCGGCTCGAGAAAGGTGGGACGACGCTCGAGCGCCTGGTCCAGGTCGAAGGCGGCGAGGTTGAGCACCGTCTCGACGGAGACGTCCGCCATCTCGCTGCGGATGACTCGCGCCATTCGGTTCATTTCCCGGAGCCGGACCTCGATCTTGTCGAGCGCGTCGTCGACGACGAGATCCGTCTTGTTGAGAACGAGGACGTCCGCGAACGCGACCTGTTCCGTGCTCTCGTCGCTTCGGCCGAGTTGCTGCTCGATGTGGGCTGCGTCGACAAGCGTGACGATCCCGTCCAGCTCGAACTCCGCGCGAATCTCGTCGTCCATGAAGAAGGTCTGGGCCACCGGACCGGGATCAGCGAGCCCCGTGGTTTCCACCAGCACGTAGTCGAACTTGTCCCTGCGCTTCATGAGGTTGCCGAGCACGCGAATCAGGTCTCCACGCACCGTGCAGCAGATGCAGCCGTTAGACATCTCGAAGATCTCCTCGTCAGCGTTGATGACGAGCGCCTGGTCGATGCCGACCTCTCCGAACTCATTTTCGATCACGGCGATGCGTTTGCCGTGTTCCTCCCTCAGGATCCGGTTCAGCAGGGTCGTCTTGCCGGAGCCGAGGAAGCCGGTGAGGATCGTGACGGGGATTTTCTGGGGTACGTTCATCTAGTCCTCCTGAAGCACCGGTGCGAGCACCGGAATCTCTACGTCGAATCCCCACGCCGTGCAGACCTCGATCAGGTCCCTGGCGTCAACGGAATCCATGGGTTTGTGCAGCTTGTGCTGAAGCTGTGGCGCATCGGGCCGAAGCAGGCCAATCGCGGTTTCGAGGGGGGCGCAGTCTTCTTCGAGACAAGCCAGTTCGGTGACCGTGACCGTCATGTCATCGGAAAGCCCCAGCGCTTCGCGCAGTGCTCTCTTGATGCGTCGAGCCTGTTCGAGGTTCGGGTTGCGTGGTGATGTCCTGATCAACATACGCTCTGTTCTCCCTCCAGACGGCGAGACCGGCCTGGATGAGCCACGGCTTCGACAGCCCCTCTGCCGTAGACCCATCGAAGAGCACCCGCCGGTCTCGCAGCAGGATGGCGCGCGTTGCCTGGGACGGCAGTGAGTGAAGACAGTGGGTTGCCCAGACGCACGTAGCGTTCGTTCGGCGAACGGCTTCAGCAACGAGCGTGCGCAGCTCAAGGGCCGCGACGGGATCGAGCCCGGCCGTGGGCTCGTCGAGGAGCAGCAGCTCGGGCTCGAGAACGAGGAGACCGGCGAGCGCAACGCGACGCTGCTCCCCGAAACTGAGCTGATGACACGGACGCTGCAGCAGATGGTCGATGCGTAAGGCCATCGCTACCTCGCGGGATCGACATCGCGCTTCGTCCGGCTCGACGCCACGGCGAAGCAGGCCCCAGGCAATGTCCTCGGCAACCGTGCTTGCGATGAAGTGGTGCTCCGGGTTCTGGCAGAGAAGGGCCACGCGCCCGTGGAGCCGGGAGCGAAGCGTCGTATCGGGCGACACGTGGTTTCCCAAGCGCGTCATGGTCCCTTGCGCGGGTCCGTCGAGCCCCGCGAGCAGGCGCAGCAAGCTCGACTTCCCGGCCCCACTTGGTCCGAGCACGAGCAGCCACTCCGCCCTTGCCAGGCGAAGTTCGAGCTGCTGGAGCACGAGCTGCCCACCGCGTTCGACATCGATGCCATCGAGGTGCACACCGTCATGAACCCGGCGGTCTTCGCTGGAGGCACTACGCAGCAGTGCGTTCTCCTCGGCGCGTTCGAGCCGCGCGAATGCATGCAGGGCGCCTTCGCCGAGCAACGGTCCCCAGGCGGCCAAGGGCAAACGCGGTGACCCCAGGCGGAGACGGGCCGCGTCACGCCGCTGGACCCACTCACGCTGGGCGAGAACACCGTGCATGAGCGCGTGGTCGAGGCTGGCCACGACGCCTTCGGGAATCCGAAGCCGAAGCAGGAGTTGTCGCAGCGACGCCCAGTCCACCTGAGTGCCCAGCCAGAGGATCCAGATGGCACCGCACAGGACCCTGGCGCTGGTTTGGGCGATGACGTCCGCGTTGGCATCCAGGGCGACCCCACCGAGCAGTGCGAGCGCCACGACCGCCAGGGTCCACGCGAGGGCAGGCTTGATCCTGCGGCGTCCATGGACATGTGCGACCAGCAGAAGCACCGCGCCGATCCCGGAGCCGGTCAGCGAGAGGGCGGTACTGTGCGCGCCCGCGTTGACGATCAGCACGCTGCCGGTCAGCGCGATACCCAATGGCGCAACCCATGGGGGTTGAGGGCGCTCAAAGAACAGGGAGTGCTCAGCGTGGAAGTGCATCTCGCCGCCTTCCGAGAAGTCGTTCCCAACTGCGCCCCGCGACGAATCCCAGCCCGAAGAGGATGAGGATCGACATCGCGAGCCCGATCTCCCCCTGGCTCAGGTCCACGATGCTCTCTGTAGGCGGTCGCCCGGCCCCCTCCGCGGTCGCACCGAACACGGTTCCGTCGACACCCTCATAGGCACATCCCGACAGGCCGAGCAGGAGCAGGAGGCCCACGGACGCAACGGGCGCGGACATGGTGCGAGAGCCTCTTCTCAGCGAGTTCGGCAGGAGGTCCGGCCGGCGTGTGGCCAACAGCCGCACGATGCCGACGGAGGCGACAGCTTCAAGCGCCGCCAGGGGGACCTGGACCGGAGCCAACCCGACGAGCACCGCGCCGAAGGTCGTTGCAGGCGCCGCCACATCGGACAACGCCGCGGCGAGCACCACGGCGTCCGCCACGTACACGCTCAGGCCACCGACGCCGCATGCGAGACCGAGGCCGAAGGCCCCGCCGACACCGAGCCGGCGGAGCAAAGCCCAGAGCCCAACGGTCGCCAGAGGCCCCAGCAGTCCGAGGGTCAGGACGTTGACTCCCAGCGTCGTCAGTCCGCCGTGAGCGAAGAAGACCGCCTGCAGCAGGAGCACGAAGAACGTGGGCCACACGATGCGGGGAACGCCCACGATCAGGGCGAGCACCGGCGTAAGGCAGATGTGGCTGGTTACGCCTGCGACGGGGACCGGCAGTGGCAGCAGAGTGCCGGCGAAGAGCAGGCTCGCGGTTCCCGCCATGATGACCGAAGACGACGGTCTCTCGCGTCGCGTTCGTTGTTCGTCACGAAGGCTCCAGACCACGGCGGGTGTGGCCAGGGCACTCCAGGCCACAGCGTGGTTCAGCGGCAGCACGCCTTCCGCCAGGTGCATCAGCGCCCTCCCCGGCGTGGGCGACCGTCATGCCGCATCGCCGCACGCATCGCAGGTTCCGAGCAGGACCACTTCGTGTCCCGTCAGCCGAAACCCGTCGGGAACCAGGGACTCGAGGCCGTCGACGCAGCCGTAGAGGTCGAACGCGTGGTCGCAGGTCGAGCAAAGAAAGTAGTGGTGATGTTCGCGGTCCTTGGGCTCGTACCGAACGCCGCCGCCCAACAGCTCGACCGACTCCAGCATGCCTTCCTCGACACCCCGCTGGAGGGCGCGGTAGACTGTGGCAAGACCGACACCCGTTCCGCTCAGGCGGCTCCACAGTTCCCTGGCGGACAGGGGGCCGTCCGCCTCGGCAAGGGCTCGCAGGACTGCCAGTTGCTGCTTGGCTCTCTCCATGGGAGAGATGATATTCGATTCTCAGTTATCTTCAAGCGTCCTCTGGGCACGGGAACTCAGGTACCCGCCCGGCCGCCGGGACGTTCTCGTTCCGCTAGGGAGGCGCCGGCTGCTGCCGTTCAGGCCGGTAGAGCTCGCCGTCGACTTCGAGTTCCCAGTCCAGCATGCGGTCGCCGTCGAAGATGTAGCGGCCCTGGGGTGTCAGGCCGCCGAGGGAGTGGGGTAGCCAGAGCCGGTCGTCCTCCCACATCTCGTCATAGGGGATGGAGTCCAGGTCCGTCCACAGGGGCGTGGCTTCCTCGGTTTCGCGGAGTTCACCCCGGTACCTGGAGGCCGTGAACGCGTAGACGTGGATGGAGTAACCGTCGACGAACTGGAACAGGTTCTCGCCCCGATACTCGAGGCCGAGTGGCGTGATGCCGACCTCTTCCTCGACTTCGCGGACCGCGCAGACGATCGGTTCTTCGCCGGGTTCGAGGCGGCCACCGGGTCCGTTGACCTTGCCGGCGCCTAGACCTCGCTTCTTGCGGATCAGCAGGACGCGTTCCTCATCGAGGACGAAGGTCAGAGTCGCCTTGTCAACGGCGCGCCACGATCGCCAATTGATGTCGGCGACCTTCGTCTTGCCTGCTGCCTCGCGCACCGCGGGCATCGTAGCGGAGGAGTGGAGGAGCGGTTCGGCCTTCGGCACGTACCGTAGACTGCGCGGCCTATGAAGTTCGGACTCAGGTACTGCAACACGGGCCGCTTCGTCGATCCGGGCCTGGCGGTGGAGTTGGCGGTTGCCGCGGACGAGGCCGGCTTCGAGTCGATCTGGACGGTCGAACACACGGTCGTTCCGGGCGGCTACGAGTCGGCGTATCCCTACTCGCCCGACGGCAAGATGGCCGGCGGGCGCGACGATTTCGACCTGCCCGATCCGTTGATCTGGATGGCCTACGTCGCTTCGCAGACGCGGCGGATCCGGCTCGCGACGGGCATCCTGATCGTGCCCCAGCACAACCCGGTCGTGGCGGCCAAGCAGATCGCCACGTTCGATCATCTGACCGGGGGACGTCTGCTGCTAGGCATCGGCGTCGGCTGGTTGAAGGAGGAGTTCGACGCGATCGGCGCGCCGTTTGCCGATCGAGGGCGCCGGACTGATGAGTACATTGAGGCGATGCGTGAGCTCTGGGGCGCCGAACGTCCGACCTACCACGGTGAGTACGTTCACTTCGACGCCGCCTACTGCCGCCCGCAACCGGTCAGCGGTAGCGTTCCGATCATCGTCGGCGGCCACTCGAAGCCGGCGGCGCGGCGCGCCGGCCGGCTCGGTGACGGGTTCTTCCCCGCGCGCGGCGCCTCGGCCGAACTGATCGGCCTCGCGCGGAGGGTCGCCGCCGAGCACGGCCGCGACCCGGATGCGGTCGAGATCACCACCGGCATCGGCGAAGATCTGTCGAGCCTGCAGTCGCTTGCCGAGTTGGGCGTCGCCCGCGTCCTGGTACCGGTGGCGCCGATGCCCGGGATGGGACTGCATCTCGGACGACCGGAGAACGCGCAGACCTTGATGGAGCAACTTGATGAAGCCTCACCGTAGCTTTTTCCGCGCTAGTGTTCGTCGTTTGCGATTCTCTACGCCATCGAGCGTTGTTCTCGCGGCGCTCCTCGTTGCGGGGTGTTCCGCTCCCGGCGGCGAACCGCCGTGGCACTCGGTCCACCTGACCTGGCAGGGCGACACGTCGACGACGATGACCGTCAACCTGGTCGTCGAGGCGGATGGAATCGGCGAGCGGCTTCCACGGTCTGCAAGCGTCGAATGGCGGCCGTCCGGGTCCGAGGATGAGCCGGTGGCGATTTCGAGCGAACCGCTGGAGATCGGCGGAGTCCCGGATGTCCGCGTGTACCGGTTCCCGATACGGGGTCTGGAGCCCGGGGCCGGCTACGACTTCGAGATTCTGCTCGACGGACGCTCCGCCGGACCCGTCCGCAGCTTCCGTACGGTGCCGGCGGAGGGTCCCGTGCGGTTGGCGGCGGGCGGCGACGTGGGCGCTGAGCCCCTCTCGCTTGCACTGTTGACCGAGGCGGGGCGGCGGTCGCCGCACATGCTCGTCATCGGCGGCGACCTGGCCTACGCGAACGGGCTCGTTTCGAGGTGGCCGCGCTGGCGGACGTGGCTCGAGTACGTCACCGAAGCACTGGTCACGCCGGAAGGCCACACGGTTCCCCTGGTGCTGGCGATTGGCAACCACGAAGTGAACGTCGGCCGCGAGGGCGGCGTGCCCGCGTCTTCACCGCCGGAGCAGAAGGCTCCGTTCTTCTTCGCGCTGTTCGCCCAGAACCAGGGCGTCGGAGGCGCGCCGGAGGACGGTGGAGCAACGTACTTCCGGCGTGGTCTGGGCTCGGTCGGGGCCCTATACGTGCTTGACAGCGGTCACCTGGTGTCTCACCAGGATCAGGCGGCGTGGCTCGCGGCGCACATGGAGGCCGACGCGGACCTGCCGAACAGGCTCGCGCTCCACCACGTCCCCCTCTATCCGGCTCACCGTTCGTACGAGGGTTCGGCCGAGGGTCGGGCCGCCTGGGAGGAGGTCTTCCATCGGGGCCGGTTGACGGTGGCGCTGGAGAACCACGACCACGTCCTCAAGCGGAGCCATCCGATCCGGCTCGGCGAAGTCGTTGGGGAGGGCGAGGGCGTGCTCTATCTCGGCGACGGCTGCATGGGCATGGACGCGCGGACCGTCGACCTCGAGGAACGCTGGTACATCGCCCGCTCGGCGAGCGAGCCCCACTTCTGGATGGCCGAGCTGTCCGACGAGGGATCGATCTTCCGCGCCTTCGACGAGGACGGTCGGTTGCTCGACCTCGTAACGACGGGCGACGTCGAGACGCCGTCCGACGCCGGGAGTGTCGAGCTGGAGCTCGACCGGGTCATCGAGGAATCCGCCGACGCGGCCGCGCTCACCAGCCCTGCTTCACTGCCCCTTACGCAGGTAGCGGTCGCACCAGTTCAGCATTTCGGCTACGACATGTAGCACCGACTCCCGGGCTGCGTAGCCGTGGGACTCGTGGGGCATCGTGACGTAGCGCACCGTGGCGCCGTGGCCCTTCAGGGCCTGGTAGAAGCGCTCGGACTGGATCGGGAAGGTGCCGGAGTTGTTGTCGATCTCGCCGTGGGTGAGCAGGATCGGCTCGTTCACCTTCTCGGCGTGGAAGAACGGCGACATGGCTGCGTAGATGTGCTGGGCTTCCCAGAAGGTGCGGCGTTCGTTCTGGAAGCCGAACGGCGTGAGTGACCGGTTGTAGGCGCCGCTGCGGGCGATGCCGGCCGCGAACAGGTCGGAGTGGGCGAGCAGGTTGGCGGTCATGAAGGCGCCGTAGCTGTGGCCGCCGATGGCGATCCGGTCGGGGTCGGCGACGCCAAGCTCGACGACCTTGTCGATCGCCGCCTGCGCGCTCGAGACGAGCTGCTCGACGTAGCTGTCGTTCGCCGTCTCGCCCTTGCCGACGATCGGCATCGCCGGCCCGTCGAGGATCGCGTAGCCCTGGGTCAGCAGCAGCAGGTGAGAGGCGCCGCGCAGGGTGGTGAAACGGTGGGGGGAGCCGGTCACCTGGCTCGCCGCGTTGACGTTCGTGTACTCGCGGGGATAGGCCCAAAGCAGCATCGGTGGCCGGTCGCCCTCCCGGTAACCGGGCGGCAGGTAGAGAGTCGCCGACAGGCCGACACCGTCCTCCCGCTCGTAGGTCAGGAGCCGCTTCTCGACCTGGCGGAGGATCGGCGCCGGGTCGCTGAAGTCGGTCAGGGCGCGCCGGCCGCCTGTCGAGAGGTTCGTCGCGAAGTAGTTGGGCGGCTCGGTCGTGCTCTCGCGGCGGGTAAGGAGCGAGCCGCCGTCCGCCGCCAGCACGGCAACCGCCGTTTCGTAGGTCCCGGATTCGCTGCGGAACAGGCGCTCGGTGGCCAGGGTGTCGAGATTCAGCCGGTCGACGAAGGGCAGGTCGCCCTCGGGCGAGGCGCCGCGGCCCACGAGGTAGATGCTGTCGCCGTCCTGGAAGACGACGGAACTGGCCGTACCGCCTCCGGGCCGCTGCCACGGGAAGCCCGGATCGCCGTAGCTGTCCTCGGCGCTTCGGTCGAACAGCGTCCTCGGCTCGTCGCCGCCCACATCGAGCAAGGACGTGCGGAACCAGCGGGTCTCGCGGTCGTACTCGTTGACCAGGGCGGTGCCGTCGGCTGTCCAGCGGATCCCCGTGAAGCGGTGTTCCGTGCGGGTCAGCTCCCGCGGTTCGCCGTCGAACGGCGCGTCAAGCGAGAACACATGGTCGCGGTGCGGCACCTCGGCCTTCGGGTCGCCGCCGTCCTGCGCCTCGCTCCAGACCAGCGCCGCCGGCTTCGTTGGATTCCAGCGATGGCTGCGTGGTCCGGTCGGAACGCCGCCGATCGGCACGGCGTCGGCCAGCGACAGGTTCGCCACCGTCGCGACCTTGCCGACGTCCCGGGCCCATACTTCGACCGCACGCGGGAAGCGGCTCGCCGGATGCAGCCAGGAGAAGGGACGCTGGAGCCGCTCCACGAGCACATGGCGGCTGTCGGGAGCGCCGGAAACGCGCATGAAGAGCCCGGGTTCGCCGATCTGGTTCCGCTTCCCGGTGGCCAGGTCGACGGTTTCGATCCGGCTCGTGAAGTGGTACTCGAACAGCGCCTCGTCGTAGGCGTTCGCGAGCAGGTCCTGATAGGTGCGCACCGGTGACAGGCGGCCGTCGTGTTCCTGGATGTTCGGCCCGTCGGGCTGCCGCGGCGGCGAAGGTGGCGCGCCCCTTCCGGGCATTCGGAAGCGGCAGAGCACGCCGCTCGAGTCGAACAGCCACTGGCACGGGTTCCCCCACGTCGCGTTGAGCGACGCCGAAGTCAGCGCTCGCTGCTTGCCGCTCCCAATGTCGATGACCCAGAGCTCGATCCCCGTGTCGCGGAGGACGGCGTAGGAGAGGTGTGAGCTGTCGGGCGAGAACTGCGGCCAGCCGAGCGTCGTTCCGTGGGGCGCGTCGATGCGGATGCCTTCGGTACTCGCGTCCTCTTCGACCCGGCGAATCGTCAGCGCGGAGGTCTCCGGTGCCCGCCAGGGCCCGCTGTTGCGCGGGTCGATCCGGTAGCCCGCCAGACGCTCCAGCGGCCGCGCCTGCCAGGAGATCGGCGGCATGCTCCGTCGCTCAGTCAGCACGATGACGTCCCGGTTCGGGCTCACGAGCACGCCGGGAGTCGGCGGCGCGTCGAGGATGTCGACGATCTCCTGCGGCGGAGTGAGATAGCCGCCTGCAGAGCCTGGATGGAACTGTGCCGTGGCCGCGCCGGCGAGGCCGGCAGCGAGTAGAAGGCTGGTGATGGCGATAGCTGGTCTCATGGCGAACTCCTCGGCTGGACTTCGTGAACCCTATCGGTGCGGTCGGATTCAGGGACGCACGGTTCGCTAGCATCTTGCCTCCGCCGCTGTCGGCGGGCCAGCGACGAGGAGGCGACACCGTGAACTCGCGCCTTGAGCAAGCGATCGAGGCCTTCGCGGCCATGGACATCGAGGACGCCGAGGATCCGCGGGAGACGCTCGCGCTCTCGCAGCGCGACATCCTGCGGGAGTACGCGCCGGCCTACGCCCGGTGGCTCGACGCCCATCCGGAGGCGGACGAGGGGCTCTTCCCCGTCGAGCAGGAGTCGGTGGACGAGCAGCGCGAGCGCATGGCCGCGCTCCGGCCGGCACCGGACGAGGACATTCGCCGCTGGCTCCGCATCCTGCGTTATCGGGAGCTGATCCGGGTTGCGGTCGCCGACTTCAGCGGCCTCGACGACTTCGCCGCGACGACGCAGAAGATCTCCCAGGTCGCGGATGTCTGCGTCCAGCGTGCGCTCGATGCGACAGGCCTCGCCGAGGAACCGTTCGCGGTCATCGCGATGGGCAAGTGGGGCGGCCTGGAGGTCAACTACAGCTCGGACATCGACGCGCTTTTCGTCGCCTCGGACGATGTCGACCAGGAGGCGCTTCACCGACTCCAGCGGCAGGCGCCGAAGTTCATCCGTCTGATCTCCGACAACACGGGCGACGGTTTCGTCTTCCGCGTCGACATGCGGCTGCGGCCCGAGGGCAAGATGGGCCCCCTGGTGCGGACGGTGAGCCAGTACCTCCGCTTCTACGAGCGCTACGGAATGAACTGGACGTTCCAGGCGCTGATCAAGGCGCGGTTCGCCGGCGGCGACGCGGCCGCCGCCAGGGCGCTGATCGACGGCACGCGGCGCTTCGTCTTCGACCCGGAGAGGTCGCCGGAGACCCTGCTGCGCGAGGTCTTCGAGATGAAGCAGATGATCGAGAAGTCGCTCCGCTCCAAGGGCACCGAGGTCGGCAACGTCAAGCTCGGCGCCGGCAGCATCCGGGACATCGAGTTCATCGTCCAACTGCTGCAGCTCTACCACGGCGCCGCCAACAAGAGCCTGCGCTCACCGAACACGTTGCAGGCGATGTCGCGGCTGCGGGCGCACCGCGTGATCACCCAGGACGAGTACGACCGGTTGCGCGAGGCCTACATCTTCCTGCGCGTCGTCGAGCACGTGTTGCAGTTGGAACGCGATCTGCCGGTACGCCAGCTTCCGCGAGAGCCGAAACAGTGGGCGACATTCCAGTGGCGGGTTGCTTTCGCACTGCGCCAGCCGCTTGACACCCTCGATCTGGGTGGCCGCTACGAAGAGACGTCGGCGGAGGTGCGCCGCATCTTTGGTGAGTTCTTCGACGAGACGATCGAGTTCCTGGAACGCAAGCACCAGGTGCGGGAACGCTGCCCGGATCTGCCCGCGGACGTCATCGACGAGCACTTCCGGCGCCTCGAGAGCGCCTACTTTCTCGCCCACCCGGTGGAGGAGGTGGCGCGCCACGTCGAACTGATTCACGAACTCGACGGCGAGCGACTGTGCCGGGTCGACGTGCGGCACGTCGGCTCGACTCGCCGGGTGACGGTGGTAGCCAACGACTACCAGGGAGAGTTCGCGAAGATCTGCGGCCTGCTGGCGGCCTACGGTCAGTCGATCCTGAGCGGCAGCTCCTACACCTACCAGGATGCGGGCGACATGGAGTTCTACCGGCGGCCCGGAAGGGCGAAGGGGCGTCGTTCGACGCGGCCCGGCGGCCGCCGCGGCCGCCAAGGCCGGCGCAGGGACCAGAGGTCGCGGCACTCGAGGCATGGCCCCACGCGCATCGTGTACTCGGCGGAGGTTCAGCCGGCGCCGGCCCATGCCTCCCGTGTCTTCTCCTGGGCGGACTTCGAGCGGGACCTGAACAGGCTTCTCGGACTCCTGGCCAGGGGTGACGCGCAACGCGCCAACGAGGAGCTGACCCTGCGCGTGATGGAGACCGCCCGTCTGACCGATGCGGGCGTCGATGCGGAACAGGTCATGCCGCCCATCTCGATTTCGGTCGACAACGAGTCGGACGAGCACTGCACGATCCTGGAGATCCGAAGTCCCGACAGCTTCATGTTCCTGTTCGAGTTCTCCAACGTCCTCTCGACCCGCGACTACTGGATCGACAAGGTGGAGTTCGACACGGTCGAAGGCGAGGTGCGCGACCGGCTGTTCGTGACGACGCGGAGCGGCGGAAAGATCGAGGATCGCATCGGCGTCGACCACCTGCGGCTGACGGTGACGCTGATGAAGCAGTTCGCGCGGCGGCTGGCGGTGGCGCCGAACCCGCAGCTCGCGCTGCGGCAGTTCGGGGCGCTGATCGACGCGGCGTGCAAGCAGGTCGCCGATCCGACGCAGGCCCTCGCCTCGTCACTTGACGAACTGGCGCGCGTGCTGGGTGCCGGCACCTGGCTCTGGGAGGAGTTCCTGCGCCGTCAGCACGAGAACCTGATGCCGCTGCTCGAAGGCATGGCCGATCTCGACCTGGGCGCCGGGCGAGGAGATCTGGAGCGCCGTCTCGGTGCCGCGCTCGGAGCGCAGCAGGCGCCGGACGAGGCGCTCAACCGCTTCAAGGACGACGAGATCGGGCGGATCGACATGCGGCATCTGACGCGACGCATCGAGCGATTCAGCGATTTCGGCGAAGAACTCTCGACGCTTTCCGACGTCGTGCTCACGCGGGCGGCGACCGAAGCCGTCGGGGAAACCGCCGGAGACGGGGCGGAGCCTGGAGTCTGGTGCCTCTGCGCGCTCGGGAAGTGGGGCGGACGCGATCTGGGGTACGCATCGGACGTCGAGTTGATGTTCGTCTGGGACGCCGAACGGTCTCGGCTGGCCCGGGCCGGCGAGTTCTACGAGCGGGCGGCGCAGCGGCTGGCACGTCTGATCCGCGCCAAGCGCGACGGGATCTTCGAACTCGACTGGCGGTTGCGGCCGGGCGGCGCTTCGTCGCCGCTCGCCGCCTCGTTTCAGCGCTTTGTCTCGTACTACAGCGTCGACGGCGAGGCGGATCCGTACGAGCGCCAGGCGCTGGTGCGGCTTCGCACCGTGGCCGGCGATCCGGACCTGGCCGCCCGCGTCGAGACGCACCGGCAGGAGTTCGTCTTCGATCCGCGGCCGCACGACGTCGCACGGATCCGGCATCTGAGGAACCGTCAACGCTCGGAACTCGTGACCCGCGGCACGACGAACGCAAAGTTCAGCGCCGGCGGTCTGCTGGACGCCGAGTACTTTGTCCAGGTGCGGCAGATCGCGGCAGGCGCCGGCGACCCGGAGGTGCGCCAGACGAACACCCTCGACGCGCTCGGCGCGCTCCACGAGCGCGGCCACCTGGCGGACGAGGAGTTTGAGCAGATCGGCGAGGGCTACCGGCTCCTGCGCGCGGTGATCAACTGCCTGCGGATCGTCCGCGGCCACAGCAAGGACCTCGTCATTCCCGCCGCGGACACGAGCGAGTTCCGCTTCCTCGCGAGGCGGCTCGTCAGCCTCGGCCAGTTGCCGGACGAGGAGGGCGCCTGGGACCGCATCGCCGAGCGGATGGCGGCTCTCGAGCGGCTGTTCGACGGTCTCTCGGACTGAGCGCCCGTTCGCGGGCGGTCGGATGTCAGACCCGCGCACCCAGCGGAAGCCAGACGAAGAAACGCGCCGGGGAGCGAAAGCTCCCGCGGCGCGTTCTCCGCAGATGCGATGCGGCAGAACTAGCCGATCGCGACGTTGCCCGTTTCGCCCGTGCGAATGCGGATCGTCTCGTCGAGCGGCATCACGAAGATCTTGCCGTCGCCGACCCTGCCGGTCTTGGCGCCCCTCGAGATGGCGTCGATCACGACGTCGACGTAGTCGTCGTTGACCGCGATCTCGATTTTGAGCTTGCGCAGCAGCGCGCCCGCTTCCTTGTGCCCCCGATAGACCTCGGCGACGCCCCGCTGGCGACCGCGTCCCATCACGTTGGTCACGGTCAGCAGGTGAATCTCCTTCTGTTCCAGGAGGTCGAGGACCTCCTGCATCCGGTCGGGCTGAACAATCGCCACGATGTACTTCATGTCATTCCTCCTTCGGCCCTAGTCAACCAGGGTGTAGGCGTTTTCGCGGTGGTCGGTGAGGTCGAGACCGATCCGCTCCTCGTCATCGCTGACGCGCAGACCGACGATCAGATCGACGATCTTGAGCAGGATGAAGGAGACGACCGCGGCCCAGACGATCGTGTAGGCGACCGCCTTGAGTTGAATCGCGACCTGTGCGGCGTTGCCGTAGAACAGGCCGTTCGCGTCGTTGCCGGGCACGACATCGGTGGCCCAGAGGCCTGCCGCGACCGCGCCCCACATGCCGGCGACGCCGTGGACGCCGAAGACGTCCAGCGAGTCGTCGTAGCCGAGCTTGGACTTCAGCCAGGTGACGGCGAGGTAGGCGAACACGGAAGCGCCCGCGCCGACGCCGATCGCGCCGATCGCGCTGACCGAGCCGCAGGCCGGCGTGATCGCTACCAGTCCGGCGACGGCGCCGGTGATGACGCCCAGAAGCGTCGGCTTCGAGTCGCGGATCCAGTCGATCAGGCCCCAGGCGGCTGCGGCAGTGGCCGTGGCGACCTGGGTGACGACGAAGGCGTTGGCGGCCGAGCCGTTGGCCGCGACTGCGCTCCCCGCGTTGAAGCCGAACCAGCCGAACCAGAGGAGGCCGGTGCCGAGGACGGCAAAGGGCAGGTTGTGGGGCGGGGAGGTATGCACGGGATAGCCGCGCCGCCGGCCGAGGACGATCGCCGCGACCAAGGCGGAGACGCCCGCGTTGATGTGGACCACGGTGCCGCCCGCGAAGTCGAGGGCGCCGTCGCCGCCGAGGCCGAAGAAGCCTTCCGAACCGCCCCAGACCCAGTGGCAGACCGGAGCGTAGACGACCAGCAGCCAGGCGCTCATGAACAGGCAGATGGCGCTGAACTTCATTCGTTCGGCGAAGGCGCCGATCATGAGAGCGGGCGTGATGATCGCGAACATGCCCTGGAAGATCATGAACAGCGGCGCCGGGATGCCGGTGCCGTCCCAGGCGTCATAGCCGAGGCCCCCCAGCAGGAAGTAGTCGCCGCCTCCGATCACGCCGCCCAGGGCGTCGGAACCGAAAGCGAGGCTGAAGCCGACGATGACCCAGAGCACCGTCATGATTCCCATGCAGAGGAAGCACTGCATGAGGATCGAGAGGACATTCTTGCGGCGGACCAGCCCGCCGTAGAAGAACGCCAGTCCCGGCGTCATCAGCAGCACCAGGGCGCTGGCCGTCAGCATCCAGGCCGTGTCGCCGCTGTCCACGCCGTCCTGGGCTGCTGCCGGCGAAGCGGCCAGCAGGGCCAGGAGCAACGTCAGTCCCAGGGCCGGAACCAGACGAAACGTCCGGCCTCGCGTTCTGAAGCTCATTCGAGTACCTCCTCGTAGTTCGGTTGGCCCGGCCGAGCGTCTCGGTTGTCGCCCCCTTTGGGGTCTCAGCCGAGGTCAGGTTCCGGAACTGACGGCCGGGTGTGCCCCCGTACGTATCGAGAATCGTGCCAACGGCGCGCGTTGGCGCCGGTCGCGGTCGCCGGTATGGCCGCTAACCCGACGAGGAGCCGGAAACCCCCGGTTCAGTGGGGTTTAGGCCCGGTCACGGGATGTTCCGGAGTCCCCTCGAACCGGCTCGGCGCCGAGCTCGGCGAGACGCTCGAAGCCACGTTGCCGCACAGGAATGTGCGGCCAGTGTTTGAGCGCGACAGATTTGTCTCGCCCGCTCTGCGCCCCGTTTCAGGGGAGATCGAGCGCCGGGTTGCGGTCGAAGAAGTCGAACGGCCGCAGTTCGAAGCCGTGCCACATGACCGGCATCACTGGCCAGTCCTCGGCCCGGGGCAGGTGGTGCATGCCGACCGTGTGCCAGATCACGAGGTCCTCGTCGCTGATCGACCGGTTCGCTTCGGTCCACGCCGGCAGACCCATTCCCGGCTCACTCAGGGTGGGATGGTCGCCGGCGGCGAAACGTTCGTCCGGATCGTATGGCGTCACCCAGAGGTGATGATCGATGAACCCGGCGCGGCGGAGCGAGTAGTCGTCGGCCACGAACAGGTGGTTGGCGTTGCGCCCCGGCATCAACTGGTAGCTGGTGGGGTAGCCGACCGCGTTCCGGCGGCTCGTGCTCAGAATCCGCCACAGCGCGGGCTGCGCGAGGTTGATGTCGAGCTGGGCGTCCTGCTCGGTCTGGGCGGCGTGGGGCTCCTGAACCCAGAGGCTGCGGCGGGGATGGTCGGCTGGCAGCTTGTGCGTGACCAGGCGGTCCGCCACGAAGCGGTTGTCCGCCCCGTCGACGTCGAGATCGAGGCGGTAGCTGAAGTAGTGGTCGTGGTTTACGCCGATGACGTTGCGGTCGAGAAAGCGGCCGTAGGCGTCGGCGGCCGTCCCCGCCTGCAGGGCGTCGACGGCGGTTGCGTTCGCGGGCCCGGCCGCCGGAGTCGGCGGGATGGCCGACACGGCGCTCGTTGCCTTGACTTCGAGGAGGCCGGTGGCGCCGACGCGGGCCTCGATCGAGCCGTCCTGGCGGAAGATCCAGTCAAGCAGGTAGTCGTAGTTGCCGACCACGGCGGCGGTGCGGACGACGAGGTCGCGGCTCTTTCGACTGTCCGGCTGTTCGTCCTCGTAGTGCCGCCAGGACGGGTCTCCGGTCTCCCGCTCGTAGATGCAGGTGGTCCGGGGCACTGTGCGCGGCCGGCCCTGGGCGTTCGTGTTGATCGAGTCGATGTAGACCGCGTGATCCGGGCAGTCCCGGCCGCGCAGCAGGGGCTTGGCCAGGCCGCCGGCCGGGAACTCGCCGGCATCGATGAAGTTGCGGGCGTACCAGGCGAACGCCGGGTCCATGTAGGGCACGTAGATCTCAGACAACTGGCCCTGGTACATGACCGAGCGCGGACTGGCGTCGGAGCTCTCGCGGTAGTCGACGAGGGATACGACGAGGCCGGTGCGCTGATCGGGCCGCAGGTGAAAGCTCCAGTTCTGCCAGCTCACCTGGTAGCCGTTCATGTCGAAGCCGACGCCCTCGGGCAGGTCCAGTTCGAAGGGGCCCGCGATCTCGCGCGGATCGTCGAGCGTGGTCCGGTCGTAGTCGGCGTCCACGTCCGGGATCGGCGCCACGCCGTCGTCGACGACCCTGAGCACCTCGCCGGCGGTCAGGTCGACCACCGCGGTCAGGCCTTCGACCTGGCGCGCCCAGGTGTTCCTGGCGCCGCGAGGCTCGGAGCAACGGACGTGTCCGAGCCGCCGTCCCTTCTCTTCCTCGGTACCGAAGTAGCCGGGCGGGATGGTCGTGCAGTCCAGGAAGCTCGTATCGGTGATGCCCCGCTTCTCGAGCCCCGCGATGAAATCGGGATGTTCGAGCACCTTGCCGACCACCGCGCCGAATTCTCCGAGGCTCCAGTTCGGCTGAACGCCGGTGAGCTGCGTCCAGGCGGAGATCTGTCCTGCGACGAGGTCGACCGTCGCCTCGAACGTGTCCTCGCCCTGGCGCACGAGAGCGTAGGCGGCCCTCGGCGGTTCGTCACCCTCCCGCCAGCCGCGGACGACGTTCTTGGCCGGCTCGCTCAGCGTGAGTTGCGAGAAGGTCGTTTCAGCGTCGAGCCGCCCCGCGTCGCGCAGGATCACGAGCGCCCGCCACACTTCCTGGTAGCTGAGCTGATCGAGTGGATGGTTCGCTGCCGCCGCGGGGACGGCTGCGGCGGCGAGAAGACAGAGAGTCAGGCGGACGGTCGGCTTGCGCATGGTTGCTCCCTTGAGGTCCCGGACGCTGAGGCCTGGTCGGTGGCTGCCCCAGGGTCCGGGCCCCGGCAGTCTAATGGTCAGGGCAGGTCGAGCGCCGGGTTGCGGTCGAAGAAGTCGAACGGCCGCAACTCGAAGCCGTGCCAGAGCGTGGGCATGACGGGCCAGTCTTCGGCACGCGGCAGGTGGAGCATGCCGACCGTGTGCCAGAGGACGATGTCGGTGTCCTGGATCGCCCGGTCGGCCTCCGTCCATTCCGGCAGCCCCATGCCCGGCTCGCTGAGGGTCGGGTGGTCGCCGGCGGCGAAGCGTTCAGCGTCGCGCTGCGGCGTCACCCAGAGGTGGTGGTCGATGAAGCCGGCGCGACGCCGTGGATAGTCGTCCGCCGACAGCAGCGTGTTCGTGTTCCGCCCGGGCATCACCTGGAAGCTGGTGGGGTAGCCGACGGCGTTCCGACGGCTGGTGCTCTGCACGCGCCACAGCGTGGGCCGGTTCAGGTCGATGTTCAGCCGGGCCTCGTGTTCGCTCGAAGCGATTCGAGGTTCCTGGACCCACAGACTGCGCCGGGGATGGCCGTCGGGGAGGGTGCGGGCGACCAGGCGGTCGGCGACGAAGCGATTGTCCGTGCCGTCGACGTCGATGTCGAGCCGGAAGCTGAAGTAGTGATCGTGGTTGATCGCCACGACGTTCTCTTGCACGAAGCGTCCGTAGGCGTCGGCGGAGGCCTTCTGGAGGAGGGCGTCCGCGGCGCCGGCGTTCACCGGTCCGGCGGCGGGCGTGGGCCTGTCGGCGGAGGCGGCGACCGTGGTCTCGTACGCCAGGATGCCGGTTGCACCGACGCGGACCTCGATCGAACCGTCCTGCCGGAAGATCCAGTCCAGCAGGTAGTCGTAGTTGCCGACGTTGCCTCCGACCCGTACGACCAGGTCCCTGCTCTTCCGGCTCTCCGGCCGCTCGCCGGAGAAGTGCCGCCAGGAAGGGTCGCCGGTCTCACGCTCGTAGACGCAGATCGTGCCCGGCACGGTCCGGGGATAGCCGTTGGCGCCGGTCTTTGTCGAATCGACGTACAGGGCGTGATCCGGGCAGTCGTCTCCAGGCATCAGCGGCTTGCCCAGGCCACCCGCGACGAACTCGCCGGCATCGATGAAGTTCAGCGTGTACCAGCCGAACCTGGGGTCCATGTAGGGCACGAAGATCTCGGACAGATGCCCCTGGTAGAGCACCCGGCGCGCCGCGGCTTCGGGATGCTCGTGGTAGTCGACCAGCGACACGACGAGGCCCGTGCGCTGGTCGGGGCGGAGGTGGAAGCTCCAGTTCTGCCAGCTCACCCGGTAGCCGTCGACTTCGAATCCGTGGCCAAGCGGTTGGCGGATCTCGAGCGGGCCGGTGATCTCCCTCGCTTCCCCGAGCATGTCGCGGAAGTCCGTCGGGACGGCGCGAATCGGACCGGGGCCCTCGTCGACGACGCGGAGCACCTCCTCGGACTCGAGGTCCACGACCGCGACCAGGCCCTCGACCGCCTGCCGGCTGACGCCGCCGGGCTCGTCGCAGCTCACGTGCGCGATGCGCCGGCCCTGCTCCTCCTCCGTCCCGAAGTAGCCGCGCGGCCCGGCGCTGCAATCGACGAACGTCAGATCGGTGATGCCGCGCGCCTCGAGGCCGGCGAGGAAGTCGGGGTGTTCCAGGACCTTGTCCGTCAGCGACCCGTACTCGCCGCCGTGCCAGTTCGGCTCGGCTCCCTCGAGCGGTTCCCAGGACACGACCTCATCCGCCGCCAGATCGACGATCGCCTCGAAGGAGTCCTTGTCCCTGCGGACCAGTGCGTAGGCACGGCGGGGCATCGAATCGCCAGCCTTCCAGGCCAGGACGTCCCGCTTGGCTGGCTCCTGGAGCGTCAACTGGGAGAACTTCGTGTCTCTGTCCAGATGGCCGGCGTCACGGAGGAGCACCAGTGTGCGCCAGACTTCCTGGTGGCTCAGGGGATCCAGCGGATGATCCACTGCCAGGGCGGGAAGCCCGGCGCTCAGGGCAGCGGCGAAGAGGACGATCAGCGGCGGTTTGCGCATGGCGGCTCCTTGTACCGCGCCGCCGGATGGGATGCGTCGGCCGGCGCGATGACTCTTCCGGTCGATGAAGCGACCCTATCTCGCGCGCCAGGGGCGGTACACTCTCCTCCGGTGAGTTTGCGCATCGTCCCGCCGCCTCCGCGCTCGCGCGTGGCTGCTGTCCCCGCACCGGCTCCGGCGGCGCCGCCACGCTGGCCCGGGCCGCAGGGCCGGCAGTTGTTCAGGCAGGCTGCGGACGGAAACAGCCCGCGCCAGGTGAAGACGAGCTTCGCGCTTCAGTTCCTGCACCGGATCCTCGGCCTGGAGCACCTGAACTTCGGGATCTGGAGTGAGGACGATCCGCTCGACGTGGCAGGCCTGCGCCGGGCCCAGGAACGCCTGGTGGCGCGACTTCTCGAGTTGCTGCCTCCAGGCGTGTCCTCCGTGCTGGATGTCGGCTGCGGCACCGGCGTGATCAGCGAGCGGCTGACCGGCCTCGGCTACGACGTCGAGGGCCTGTCGCCCGATCCGTATCACGGCAGGCTGTTCGCCGAGCGGCTCCCGGAGCGACGTTTCCACCTGGGCCGGTTCCAGGAGTTCGAGCCGGATCGCCGGTACGACCTCCTGTTCCTGTGCGAGTCGGCGCAGTACGTCTGGCTGGAGGATCTCTTCGAGGCGATCGAACGATCTCTGGCGCCGGGAGGGAGCGTCCTGCTCTGCGACTACTTCACTGTGGAGTTCGACCAGGGAAGGCCGAGGAGTGGTCACCCGCTGGACGAGTTCCTGGCTCGGGCCGATGCGGCCGGCCTCGTGCTGGAGATTGACGAGGACGTCACCCTCTCGGTGCTACCGACGCTCCGGCTCGGGCAGATGATCGTGGATCGCTTCGGCCACGGCATCCTGAGTCTGCTGCGCGACGCCTCGACTTCGCGCTTCCCACGGCTGGCGGGCGCCGCCTGGCGTCTGGCGGGGCCGGTGACCCGCCGCCTGGACCGGCTCGACCGGTTGCTGGATCCGGAGGCCTTCGCGATGACCAGGCGCTATCGGGTCATGCGTTTCCGAAGCGCGCCTTAGGGCGGATGCGCTGGCGGTGCGTCGCCGCTCTGGGCCTGTGCCTGGTGCTGAACACCGCCGGCGCTGGCGCGTCCAGCGAGATTCCGCGGGCGGTCACGCTAGCCGGGAACGAGGTCGAGGCGACGAAGGACCTGGGCGCGCGATCGCTGCTCGTCGTCAGCTTCCACCGCGTCGCGAACGGGAGCGCGCGGGAGTGGCGGCGCGTTCTCGACGACGACCCGCGGGTCGAGGGCTGGTCGATCTACACCGTTATCGTGCTGGAAGGAGCGCCTGGATTCGTCCGCCGGATGGTGGTTCGGGCGCTCCGTGGCGACGTTCCCGCCGCGCGCCAGGACTCGTTCCTGGTGGTCGAGGAAGGCGCTCAGCCCTGGAGGGATCTGGCGGGCTCGAACGGCGGAGAGGAGAATCAGGAGGAAGCGGTCTTCGTGGTCCGGCTGGAGGACGGTGAGATCTGCGCCCGCTACCGTGGCCTCGTGTCGGGAGTGGCGCTGAGCGAACTGCTCAGCGCGTCCTGCGAGGGCTGAGGCCCTCAGCACTCCAGACAGAATCCGACGCCGGCCGTCACCGCCCGGGACTTGTTGCCGAACCAGGGCGGAATGACCGCCGCGAAGCCTCCGGCCGGGCCGCCGCCGGCGACGATCAGCAGGTCGTCTGGCGACTGGAGCGCCGCGTACTCCTGGTTCCGGTTGGCGTCGCTGACCACTGACGCCTTGCCGACCCCTTCCCAGTCGCCGCGCCGCACCCGGGCGTGCCGGTGCAGGTAGTCCCGGATGTCCGCCTTGCTCCAGCCGGCGGAGGCGAAGCGGTCCCGCAACTGCGGCGGCAGGACGAGACAGTGATTGCCGGCCCAGATCGAGTAGTGGAGGAGATTCGCCCGCATCTCGGCCGCGATCGTGTCCAGGATCGCCTCCGGTTCCGTCGTCCACTCGTTCATGATCTGCCGGGGCGAACCGGCGGCGAAGACGGTCACCGTCGAACTGCCGTGGGGTGCACCGCGGTCGGCTCCCAGCGACGGCCACGGCGAGCCTTCTTCGTCCTCGGCCAGGCAGTAGCTGAGCTTGCCGGGATGCCCCAGGGTGGAGCGGTCGAGTTCCCCTGGCCTGACGCCGAGCAGGTTGCGGAGGATCAGCCGCACGGCGCGGCCGATCGCCAGCGAGGCCCGGTCGGCGCCGCCGAGCGCGTTGAACGTCCCGGTCATGCCGAGCTCGCGGCGGATCGGACCGTTCACGATGACCATCACCGCGCAGCCGCCGGTGCTCGAAGTGGCGCCATGCAGCAGGAACGCCGGGTCGCACATCGCTTCCACGGCGCCGGCAACGACCGCGAAGTCGCGGGGCCGGCAGCCGGCCATCACCGCGTTGATCGCCGCCTTCTGGGCCGTGATCGCCCGGCCGCGGACCGTCTCCACGCCCAACACCTGGCCCGGCTCCACGAGCGCGGCCTCGAGCGCCGCGGCCACGCGTTCCGGCGTGGGCGGCACGATCGGCAACCCGTCCGTCCAGCCACGGGTCTCGAACAGCTCGTGGACGCCATCGTCACCATCGGCCGAGTGGACCGCGGCGAGGGCGGCGGCGGCCGGTCGGGCGGCGGATGGTTCGTCGTTCATGGCAACCGGAGGTCAGCCTACCGGGACCGGCCTTCAGAGGGCCAGCGGGGGGGTACGATCAGACGTTCGGACCTGAGGGAGGACGATGAGATGTCTGGAAGGCGAGGAAAGCAGATGAGGAGTCCACGAGAGCGGAGTAACCAGTGGTTGGTCGTCGCAGTCGCGATGATGCTGGCGTTCGCCGCGTGTGCCGGACCTGTGGCCGACACGGAGCCTGCCGGCGCGGCCGAGCCGGTGAATCCCGATCTGGAAAACCTGGGCCCGCGGGATCAGGTGCTGTTCTGGACACCGGAGCAGCAGATCGCGGGTTACCGGAACGCCGACCTCGTCGGCGCCGCCCGCTGGTTCGAGGCGTCAGACGATCCGTACCCGCTGACGCCGGCGCCGCGGGACCTGTCGTCGGTGACCTACGAGGTCGAGGGCGAGACCTTCACGGTCGAGGACTACATCCGCGACCGGCGGATCGCCGGCCTGCTCGTGGTCAAGGACGACGAGGTCGTGTTCGAGCGCTACGGCCTGGGCAACGACGAGCACAGCCGCTGGATCTCCTTCTCGATCGCGAAGTCGGTCGTCTCGATGCTCTACGGCGCCGCGATCGCCGACGGCTACATCGGCAGCGTCGACGACCCGGTCACGAAGTACCTGCCGCTGCTCGCGGGCGGCGGCTACGACGACGTCTCGATCAGGGACGTACTGCAGATGTCTTCAGGGGTCGACTGGAACGAGGACTACGCGGACCCCGAGTCCGACGTGGCCACGTTGCCGGGGCCGATCGTCGAGCAGACGAAGTACATGGCGGGGCTCGAAGAGCTCCATGCTCCGGGCGAGGTCTTCAACTACAACACCGGCGAGACGAACATGGCCGGCGCCGTGCTGCGGGCGGCGATCGGCAACAACCTCTCGACCTACCTGGAGCACAAGATCTGGGGCCCGTTCGGCATGGAGGCCGACGCCAACTGGCTGCTCCACGAGGAGGGCGGCGGCGAACTGGGCGGCTGCTGCATCAACGCGACGCTCCGCGACTACGCCCGGATCGGGATCTTCGCGATGAACGGCGGTGTCCTGCGCGACGGTACGCGGGTGCTGCCCGAAGGCTGGATGGAGGAGTCCACCATCCCCAGCAGCGGCTACGACGGCTACGGCTACCTCTGGTGGCTGGTCGGTGACGGCGTCTTCGCCGGCATCGGCATCTTCGGCCAGTACCTGTGGATGGACCCGTCGTCGAACACCGTGATCGTGACCCACAGCGCCTGGCCATACGCGACGAACGCGGAGTACAGCCGCCACCGCGCGGCCCTGGTCGCGGCGCTCGCCGACGCCGTGCGGTAGCGGCGCGTCGGCGGCGCCGCACTCGCCTGGCGGCCGTTCCGCACCTGGCCCGGTGGTCACCACGACTCAGTGGTAGCGTTGCAAAGCAGATTCGATCCATGAACCGACACGCCACCTCCCGCCGCACCTTCCTCAGGACCGGCGCCGCAGCCTTCGCCGGCGCGGCACTCCGCCCGGAAGGGCTTCTCGCCGATCCCTACGCCCCGCTCGGTTCCCAGCCGACCCCGACTCGGCCCGGCATGCCAGCCGCGCCGACCACCCGCTCCTCTCCCATCGTCGTTCAGGGCGTGGTGCGCTCCCGCGGCCGCGGCATCCCCCGGGTCCCGGTCTCTGACGGCGTTCAGGTCGTGGACACTGACGCAGATGGCGCCTTCGAGATCCTCACCCGGTCCGAGCGCGGGTTCGTGTGGTTCACGCCGCCATCCGGCTACCGCATCCCCCTCAACCGCCCCGGGACCGCCCGCTTCTACCAGGCGCTGTCGGGCCGGCAGCAGCAAACAGCGACCTTCGACCTCGAACCCGACCCGGTGCCCCAGGACGACCACACCCTGCTCCTCCTCGGCGACATTCAGGCGCAGGACGAGCGGGAGATCGGCCTCTTCCTGGGCCAGTCGGTGCCCGATATCAGCGAAACGATCGCCGGGCTCGGCGGCGAGCACGTTTTCGGCATCTCGTGCGGCGACATCATGTACGACAACCTCTACCTCTATCCCGATTACGAGCGCGGGGTGCGCATGATGGAGGTTCCCTTCTTCCAGGTGGTCGGCAATCACGACCTCGATTTCCACAGCTTCACGGACCGCGCGTCGGCCGAGACCTTCAGCGACCACTTCGGGCCCACGTGGTACTCCTTCAACCGGGGCGCCGTCCACTACGTGGTGCTCGATGACGTCTTCTGGTACGGCGAGGGATATCTGGGATACCTCGGAGCCGACGTCCTGGCCTGGCTGGAGCAGGACCTGGCGAGGGTGGAACCAGGCTCGACCGTGATCGTCGCCACCCACATTCCCGTCCTGGGCAGCCGGCACACTCGCATGGGCGACGAGAAGCCGCGCACCAACGTTGCGGTCGTCAACCGCGACGCGCTCTACCGCCTCCTCGAGCCCTTCAACGCGCACATCCTGACGGGCCACACGCACGAGAGCGAGCACGTCTTCGAGCAGGGCACGCACGAGCACGTCACCGCGGCCGTCTGCGGCGCCTGGTGGAGCGGCCCGATCTGCTACGACGGCACCCCCAACGGCTATTGCGTCTACTCGATCCGCGGCGAGGAGGTGCGTTGGCGTTACAAGGCCACCGGCTACCCCGCCGATCACCAGATGCGTCTCTACCGCACGGGGTCCGATCCGGCCGCCCCCGGCGAGCTGATCGCCAACATCTGGGACTGGGACCCCGAATGGACGGTCCGCTGGTTCGTCGACGGCGAGCCTCGAGGCGAGATGGAGCGCCACCGCAGACTCGATCCCCTGAGTGTGGAGCTGCACACCGGGCCTGACCTGCCGCCGCGGCGCGAGTGGGTCGAGCCGGTCCCCACGGATCATCTCTTCCGCGTCGCGTTGACGGGCCGTGAGCGAGTCGTCCTGGTCGAAGCCACAGATCGTTTCGGACGGGTGTACACCGAGGAATGGCGAAGGTAGACAGGCTCTGGCGACGGGCCGCCGCGAGGAGGCTGATGGGCTCGCCGTCGGACATCGCGGTCACTGATCGCGGGTAGGCGAGCGGTAATGGGCAGCGCGTTCTCTGCGCCGCTTGGGGAGCGCGTTTCTCCATCGTCGCAGGTTGCTTGGGCAACGATGACCGTTTGCGGGTCGTCGGCGCAACCACTGGCTGGTGGGCACCGCGGCCGCCGCGATCACCAGAGCCCAGGGCAGGACGCCGTCGGGGATCCGATCCAGCAGCGGCGCTTGGGGGCGGTACTGCAGCAGGTCTGAACCCCGGTCGCCGGTCCAGTGCCAGGCGGTGTGGACGATGAGGGCCGAGACGAGGATGATCCCGAGGCGCTCGTTGGGCAGGCGGCGGAAGGCGAAGTCCAGCAGGGGAATCAGCAGCAGCAGGACCAGGAGCTGGCCGAGTTCGACGCCGACGTTGAAGGCGAGCAGCGAGGTGACGAGATGCGAGCCCGCGAACTGGAGGGACTCGCTGAGGGCGAATGAGAAGCCGAAGCCGTGGACGAGGCCGAAGCCGAAGGCGGCGGTCCAGCGGCGGTCCTGGCCCACTCCGAGGATGTTCTCGAAGGCCATGTAGACGATCGAGAGCGCGATCAGGACCTCGACCAGAGTCGGGAACCAGAGCGCGCGTGGCGCTAGACCAGCCGCCGAGGCGATCAGGGTGATTGAGTGGGCCACCGTGAACGAGGTCACGACGAGCACGAGCTGGCGCAGGCGGCGTAGCGGCGCCACCAGGCAGACCAGGAAGAGCAGGTGGTCGAGGCCGCTCAGGATGTGTTCGAAGCCCATCGCGACGAAGTGGATCGAGGCTTGCGCCCAGTTCGGGTCGAGGCGGACCCGGCCGGGTTCGGCGGCGAGCTGAAGCGCTCGCGCATCGCCGTCGGACGACTCGTAGCGAATGACCGTGAGCACCTGCAGGCCCAGGCGGCCGAAACGGGGGTCGATCGAGAACCGGGGTCGTTCGCTGGCGCCATGAGTGCCGAGCGGCGTCTCCAGGTGGACATCGAGCAGCGCCTGCCGCCAGACGAGCTGCGTTGTGGCCGGCAGGGGTGGCTCGCGGATGTGGGCAAGGGCGCGGTCGAAGTCGGCGAAGGAGCGGTCGGACGGGATCGACAGCCGGACCGCCTGGACGGTCGTCGTCGGCAGTTGGTCGCGGCCGGCGTACAGGTCGAGGTTGGGCGTGATCCAGCGGTTGGCGGCTTCCACGAGCAGGCCGCTGGCGCGTAGCGCCTCGAGGTCGAGGATGCCTCGATAGTTGACCGGGAACTGCATCTCCTGCATCGCTTCGAGCGGCGTGCGCACGAGCACCTGAAGCCGGTCGTCCTGCTGTTTGACGAGGACCTGGACCGTGACGCTGCCGGGCACCTCGTGGGCGGCGGCGGGCTCGCCGGCGAGGAAGAGTAAGACCGCGGCAAGAAGGGCGCCGAGGTGCGTGGGTCGGCGGTTGTAGTTGGCGTGGAGACGACTCAGGGGTGTCGATGCTAGCCGCCGGAGCCCCGTTGTACACTGGCTTTCCGCCTTGGCAGCAGCAGACTCGCGGCAGAACCGCGGAACATGACGGACTCCAATCACGAGGAAGGCCGCCGATGAAATTGAACCGTTCGACCTGTGTCTTGACTTGCGCGGCGGCCTCCCTGCTCCTGCTCGCCGCCTGCGGTGGCGGCGGCTACGGCGGCGGCGAAGATGCAGCCGGCGACGGCCCGATGGCGCCGCGCTTCGAGGTCGATCCCTTCTGGCCGCAGCCGTTGCCGAACCACTGGATTCTCGGCCCGGCGATCGGCGTCGCGGTCGACTCCCGCGACCACGTCTGGATCGTCCACCGGAACACGCCGGGCGCCTTCGGCGCGATCAACGAGATCGGCGCGGCGCAGGATCCGCCGCTCTCCGAGTGCTGCATCCCGGCGCCGCCGGTGCTGGAATTCGACCCGGACGGCAACCTGGTCGGGCACTGGGGCGGTCCGAGCGAGACGGGCGAGTACGAATGGCCGACTTCCAACCACGGCATCCTCGTCGACCACATGGACAACGTTTGGATCGGCGGCAACGGCGGCGGCGACTCCCACACCCTGAAGTTCACCCGCGACGGCCAGTTCCTGATGCAGGTGGGCAAGGCGAACGCCCTCGTCAACGAAGGGGCCGGCGAGGACGAGCCGCGGTTCGTGCGCAACAGCCACGACATGGAGAACTTCGGCCGGGTGGCGAAGCTGTCGGTCGATCCGGAAGCGAACGAGATCTACGTCGCCGACGGCTATCTCAACCGCCGGGTCGTCGTGATCGATGCCGACACCGGCGAGTTCAAGCGCTTTTGGGGCGCCTACGGCGAGGCGCCGGACGACGAACTGGATCTGGGCCAGTACGCCCCCGGGGATCCGCCGGCGACCCAGTTCCGCGGCCCGGTCCATTGCGCCGACATCGCGGCCGACGGCCTGCTCTACGTCTGTGACCGGGCCGCCGACCGCATTCAGGTCTTCGAGGCCGACGGCACCTACGTCGAAGAAGTCTTCATCGCGCCGGAGACGCTCTCCCAGGGTTCGACCTGGGACGTCGCCTTCTCGCCGGACGACGAACAGAAGTTCCTCTACCTGGCCGACGGCCAGAACATGAAGGTCCACGTGATCGAGCGCGCGAGCATGGAGGTGCTCTACGCCTTCGGCGACGGCGGCCGCCAGCCCGGCCAGTTCTTCGCCGTCCACAGCATTGCCACGGACTCCAAGGGCAACATCTACACGACCGAGACCTACGAGGGGAAGCGGCTGCAGAAGTTCGTCAACCTGGGGATGTGGCCGGTGCCGGAGGAGGACCTGGGGACGCCCTGGCCTTCGGGCTAGCCCGGCAGGCGGTACCCGATCAGCTCGAACGGCTCGCCGCGGCCGCCGATGGAGACGACGAGGTACTGCACGCCGTGGTGCAGGTAGGTGATCGGGCTGCCATCGGAGTGGGCCGGCAGCTCGACTTCGGCCACCAGCTCGCCAGTCGCCTTGTCGAAGGCGCGGACAGCCGGCACCGTGTAGCGCCAGTCTTCGCGCGCCGCCGACTGCGGATTGGTCCAGGCCAGGCCGCCGGTCACTTCCTCGGGTCTCTCCCGCCACTCGCGCTCCGCCTTCGCCTCCTGGGAGCGGAACGAGCGTGAGTAGCCGGAGCTGACGATCAGGAGGGTCTTCGTGACGAGGGCGTGGCCGCGAACGCCTGAGCCCAGGAGCGGCAGGTCGAGGCCGGCGAGCCTGGGGTGTCGCCGCGGCCCCTCGCCGAGCGGAATCTGCCAGGCGATGTCGCCGCGGCTCATGTCGTAGGCGGTGACCCGCGAGTAGGGCGGCTTCGAGATCGGCAGGTCGAAGGGGCCGTGAAAGGCCGACACCCTGGCCACGAAGTCGAAGGACGAGCGGTTCGGGTCGGGCCTGCGCAGCGTGATCAGGATCGGCGCCGTGAAGGAAGGCACGTAGAGCTTGCCGGTGTCCGGGTCGAAGGCGCCGCCGGGCCAGCTCGCGCCGCCCTCGAAGCCGGGCATGGCGACGGTGCCGCGCTCGGTGGGCGGCGTGTACATCGGCCCGTACTGGTGCGAGGTCAGGATGCGCTCCGCCTCGGCGCGAATCTCGGGCGTGAAGGCGATGACGTCGGCGAGCTGCATGCCCTGGCGGTCGAACGGCGGCGGCCGGGTCGGGAAGGGCTGGGTGGGCGACGTCTGCTCGCCCGGGATGCCCGTCTGGGGGACCTGCCGTTCCTCGATCGGCCAGATCGGCTCTCCGGTCTCCCGGTCGAAGACGTAGAGGAAGGCCTGCTTGCTGGGCAGCATCGCCGCCTTGACGGCGCGACCGTCGACGACGAGGTCGCCCAGCACGGCCGGCGCGGCGAAGTCGTAGTCCCAGAGGCCGTGGTGGATCGCCTGGAAGTGCCAGCGGCGCTCGCCGGTCTCGCAGTCGACGGCGACCAGGCTCTCCGCGTAGAGGTTGTCGCCGCGACGATGGCCGCCGTACCAGTCGTTGGTCGGCGTGCTGGTCGGAAGGTAGGCGATGCCGAGTTCCTCGTCGGCGCTCATCAGGCCCCAGACGTTGGCGCCGCCGGTGATCCGCCAGGACTCGTCTTCCCATGTGTCCGTGCCGTGCTCGCCCTCCTGGGGCACGGTATGGAAGGTCCAGAGCTGCCGGCCGGTACGCACGTCGAAGCCGCGCACGTCGCCCGGCGGCCCGTCCTCGGGGCCGAGCGGACCGTCCGAGATGGACGAGCCGACGATCGCTACGTCGCGGCAGATGGTCGCCGGCGAGCTGACGGTGTACTTGCGGCGTTCTACGGCCCGGTGCAGGCCGGTGGTGAGATCGACGCCGCCGTGGTTGCCGAAGGAACGCACCGGCGTGCCCTCGTCGGCGTAGACGGCGCGCAGGATGGCATCCGTGCTGGCGTAGATCAGGCGGCCCGGCGCCTCGGGACGCTCGGGGTCGTGCCAGAAGCTGGGACCCTTGTGGGTGAAGCCGTGGTTCGTCGGCCGGCCGTGGCCGTAGCTCTGCGGATCGTGCTGCCAGATCGTCGTGCCTTCGGCCGGGTCGATAGCGGCGGCGATGCCGTAGCCCGTGACGACGTAGAGCCGGTCGCCGACCTTGATGGGCGTCGTCACGTGCGTGCGCTGCTGCATCGACGCGTCCTCGAAACGCGGGTCGTGCGCCATCAGGTCGTTGTCCGCCAGGCGCCAGCGCCAGGCCGGTTCGAGGCGCGCGAAGTTGCCGGCGTCGATCTGGTCGAGCGCGGCGTAGCGGCCTGCGTCGTTGCCGCCGGTGATCGTCGGCCAGTCGGTGTCGCGGTTCTGAGCCGGCAGGACCCCGGGCAGAGCGAGTCCGGCGGCCATGAGCGCGGCGGCGGGCGCCGCCATTGCCGACTGGGCCCTGCCGGACATCCGCCTCAGTCGAAGGCGGGAATGATCTCTTCCGCGACCATCTGGTAGTGGTCGAGCTTCTGGGTGGGGATGCCGCCGATCATGATCTCGTGGGCGCCGGCGTCGATCATCTCGCCGATCCGGTCGATGACGTAGCTCTTCGGGCCGGCCGCCGTTCCCTCGCCGAGGCCGCGGGCCGCGATGAACCGCCCGGCGGCGGCCTCGTCGTCCGTCACGAAGGTCGGCATCAGCACCGTGTGCCGGATCTCGCCGGGGTCGCGGCCGGCGTCCTCGCAGTGCCCGTTGACGACGGATACCTTGTGCCGGAAGTACTCCCGGGTCATCGGACCACGGGCCCAGCCATCGAGGTTCATCACGTCGCCGTGGCGCGCCAGGGTGCGCAGCGTGCGCTTCTCGCCGGTGCCACCGATCAGGATGGGTATGGGGTCTCCGTAACAACCGGGCGAGAGGGGCGCGGAGTCGAGGTCGTAGTACTCGCCCTTGAAGTCGACTGGCTCGTTCGAGCGGAACAGGGCCCGGATCAGTTCGACCGCTTCCTCGAAGCGGTCCTGGCGCTCCTTCATCGAAGGGAATGTCCAGCCGTAGGCCTCGTGCTCCCGCTTGAACCAGGCCGCGCCAATCCCGAGCACGAAGCGGCCGTGGGAGATGTGGTCCAGGGTGCCCGCCATCTTGGCGACCAGACCGGGATTCCGGTACGTGTTGCCGAGAACCAGGTGGCCGATCTTCAGGTTCCTCGTGATGCTCGCGGTCGCCGCGGCGACGGTGAACGCTTCCTGCGCCGCGAGATGTTCCTCTTCCTTGAGCCCCGGGGGCGGCAGGTAGTGGTCGGCGTACCAGATGCTGTCCCAGGGGCCCTGGTCGAGCAGCTCGGCCACCTCCCGAACGCTGTCCCAGGTGTTGCGGTAGACGGTGACCTGCGCACCGAACTTCATGTCGTGCTCCTCTCCTGCTGCGACGCTAGGCGCCCCGCTGCATGACCATCTTGCCGATGACCTTGCGGTCCATCATGTCGCGAAGCGCCTGCGGCACCTCTTCCAGGGGATACCGGCGCGAGATCCAGGGCTGGATCTTGCCCTCGGCGGCGAGCGCCTCCGTCTCGACCCGCGTCGCCTCGAAGATCTCCGGCTCGCGCATCCGGGAAGCGCCCCAGAACACGCCGACGATGTCGCAACCCTTGAGCAGGGTGAGGTTGAGCGGCATGCGCGGGATACCGGCGGTGAAGCCGATGACCAGGAACCGGCCACGCCAGTTCGTGGCCCGCAGCGCCGCCTCCGCGTACTCGCCGCCCACCGCGTCGTAGACGAGGTCGACGCCCTTGCCGCCGGTCAGCTCCTTGGCGCGGTTCTTCAGATCCTCGCTGGAGTAGTTGATCGTCTCGTCCGCGCCGCGCTCGCGGCAGAGCGCCAGCTTCTCCTCGCTCGAAGCGGCGGCGATTACGCGAGCGCCCATCACCTTGCCGAGCTCCAGGGCTGCCAGGCCGACTCCGCCGGCGGCGCCGAGCACGAGCAGCGTCTCCCCGGGCTTGAGATTGCCCCGGTACTTCAGGGCGTAGTGACCCGTGCCGTAGGCGTAGCCGTACCCCGTGGCCTCCGCGTGGCCGAGCCCCGGTGGCAGCTTGCGCACCTGGGACGCCTTGAGCAGTATCTGCTCGGCGAAGCCGCCGGTCCCGCCGCCGCCGACAACGTCGTCCCCGACCGCAAGGCCGTCGACATCCGGGCCGACCGCGGCGACCTTGCCGCCTACCTCGCCGCCGACCACGAAGGGCGGCTCTCCCCGGAACTGGTACCGGTTCTCGATGATCAGCGTGTCGGGCCAGGTGATCGCCGCCGCGTGGATGTCGACGACGACCTCGCCGGGCCCCGCGACCGGATCGGGACGTTCCTCGATCGTGAGGTTCTCCGGGGGACCGAATTCACTGCAAACGACTGCCTTCATGCTCTCGCCTCGCGTGGTGTGGGTTGGAATCGTGGGTCAGATCTGCCGCTCGCGGCCCTTCCAGTACGGCGCCCGGACGAGGCCCCGCTGGATCTTGCCGGTAGGCATCCGTGGCAGATCCGTCGCGAAGTCGATCGAGCGCGGACGCTTGAAGTCGGGCAGGTTCTCGCGGCACCAGGCCAGCAGTTCCTCGGCCAGTTCGTCGCCCGCCTCGTAGCCGTCGCCTACCTCGACGACCGACTTGACGCTCTCACCCCACTCCTCGTGGGGCACGCCGACGGTGCACACCTCGTAGACCGCGGGGTGCTGCTGGAGCACGTCGTCGATCTCCTGGGGGTAGATGTTGACGCCGCCGGCGATGATCGTCTCCGCCGACCGGCCGGTGAGGAACAGGTAGCCGTCCTCGTCGACGTAGCCCATGTCGCCCATCGTGAAGAAGTCGTCCCGGTAGGCGGAGGCGGTCTTGTCGGGAGCCTTGAAGTACACGAAGCGGTTCTCGGCGGCCTCGAAGTAGACGGTGCCGGTGGTTCCCGCCGCCACCGGTTCGCCGTCGTCGTCGAGCACCTTGTAGCTCGTTCCCTCCACGGTGCGGCCGACGCTGCCGGGCTTCTCGAGCCACTCGCTTGAGTCGACCCAGAACGTGCCGCCCTCGGTGGCGGCGTAGTACTCCCACACCACCGGCCCGAACCACTCGATGATCTGGTGCTTGACGTGGACCGGCGTCGGCGCCGCGCCATGGCAGAGCCAGCGCATCGAAGAGACGTCGTAGCGCTCGCGGACCTCCGGCGGCAGCGCGAGCATGCGGTGGAACATCGTCGCCACCATGTGCGTGTGGGTGATCCGGTGCCTGTCGATCAGGGCGAGCGTTTCCTCGGCGTCCCATCTGTCCATGAGCACGGAGCCGACGCCGGCACCCATCGGCATCGCCAGGTTGAGACCCAGCGGAGCGGCATGGTAGAGCGGCCCGGTGACGAGCGAGCAGTCCGTGTCCGGCTCGAAGTCGCCCGACTCGCGGACCGCCAGCAGGAACGGAGTCGGCGTCGGATCCGCCTTGCGGTAGACGCCCTTGGGGTGGCCGGTGGTGCCGGACGTGTAGAGCATCGGCGCGCCCAGAATCGGGTTGTCGATGTTCGAACCTTCCTCGGCCGCGAGCGCTTCCTCGTAGGACTCGGCGCCCTCGATCTCGCCGCCGATCGCCAGGGTCAGGCGCAAGTGGCTGGAGGCGGCCTGAGCCGCGGCGACGGCCGGCGCGAAGGCCTCGTCGGTGATCAACACGAGGGCCTCGCAGTTGTCGGCGATGTAGGCGACCTCGGGTGGCGCGAGGTGCCAGTTGATCGGCGTCATGCGTCCGCCGGATCGCTGGCAGGCCACGACCGTTTCGATGAACTCCGGCCGGTTCCGGCACAGCAGGGCGACGCCGACGTCGGGACCGACGCCGTGGGCCCGCAGTACGCGGGCCAGGCGATTGGCGTTGGCGTTCAGTTCGCCGAGCGTCCGGCCGCCGAACTTCGACAGCACGGCCATTCGCTCGGGAGCTTCTTCCGCGTGCACCGCGATGCCCATGCCGTGGGGCGCGGCGGCCATGAGTCGTTCCTGCAGTGCTGCGTCGATCGCCATGCGGGCCTCTCCGCGGGCGCCGAAAGAGGCCGGCGCCCTGGTTTTCTCGTTGCCTTGCTCTGGTTTTCTGGAGCCGTGTTCCTGATAAGAGCCGCGAGTGTACCCATAGCTACACTGACTGCCCATGGCCGCCGCGAACACGCCCGAGACGGTCGAGCTGACCGAGCGTGACCGGGCCATGCTTGAGGGAGATTTCGGTGAAGCCGCGGCGGTCGCGATGCGCATCCTGGTTACGATGGCCGGCGTCTACGGCGCGGAGCGGCTGCTCGACATCGAGGGCGCTCACATCGACGGTTGCCTGTACCACGGCGACTCGGGCGTCGACTTCGCGGAGCTCCTGGTCGCGGGTGGCGCCCGCGTCCGCGTGCCGACGACCCTGAACGTCGGCGGCCTCGACCTGCTTCACCCGGAGGAGTTCGCCGGCACCGCGGAGCGCCGGGCGAAGGCGCTGCGGCTGATGGAGTGCTACGACGAGATGGGCTGCCGGACCATCTGGACCTGTGCGCCTTACCAGACGACGCCGCGGCCGGCCTTTGGGCAGCAGGTGGCCTGGGCCGAGAGCAACGCGATCGTGTTCGCGAACTCGGTCCTCGGCGCGCGCACGCACCGCTACGGCGACTTCATCGACATCTGCGCGGCGATCACCGGTCGCGCGCCGGCGGTGGGGCTGCACCTGGAGGAGAACCGTCGTGGCCAGATCGTCTTCGACCTGCGGGCGCTGCCGCACGCTCTCAGGAGCGCGTCCTGGTTGCTGCCGGCGATCGGTTACCTGGTGGGGGAGCGCTGCGGCAACCGGGTGCCCGTTCTGCTCGGCCTGGAGGAGGCGGACGAGGACGGCCTGAAGGCGCTGGGGGCGGCCGCGGCGTCCTCCGGCGCCGTCGCCCTGTTCCACGCGGTCGGAGTTACGCCCGAGGCGCCGACGCTGGAGGCGGCGCTGGGCGGCAAGGACGCGGAGGAATGGATCGAGATCGGCGTTTCCGACCTGCGCGCCGGCCTGCGGAGTCTGTCGACGACGCCGAACACGGGCGAAGCTGCGGGCGGTGGTCCGAATGGCGAGGGATTGACGATCGACGTCGTCGCGCTCGGCAGCCCCCACTTCTCGCCACGCGAGTTCGCCGAGCTGCTGCCGCTCGTCGAGCGCCATCCGCCGTCGGCTGGCGTCGAGTTCGTGGTCTGCACGAACCGCCTCTCGCTCGGCCATCTCGAACAGAGCGGCGGCCTCGAGCGGCTGCGCGCGCTTGGCGTGCGCGTGGTCGTCGACACCTGCGTCGTCGTGGCCCCGATCCTCCGTACAGCCGCGGGCGGCGTGCTGATGACCAACTCGGGGAAGTTCGCGCACTACGCGCCCGGCAACGTCGGATTCGATGTCGTCTTCGGCAGTCTGGCCGAGTGCGTGCGTTCTGCCCAGGCGGGCCGGCTGTGGCGCGACCGGGAGCTGTGGCCGTGACCGGCGTGGAGCTCGAGGGCCGGGTCCTGGTCGGCGGCGTCGGCGCGGGCTGCGTGCTGCGGCTCGCCGAGCCGCTGTCGTTCTGGGGCGGCGTCGATCCGGTGACCGGACGGATCATCGACCGGCGTCACCCGCGCTGCGGCGCGAGCGTCGCCGGCCGTGTCCTCGTCATGCCCTACGGACGTGGCTCAAGCAGCTCGAGTTCGGTGCTTCTCGAAGGCGTGCGTCTCGGCACGGCGCCGGCCGCCGTCGTGCTGCGCGAACTCGACGGCATTCTGGCGCTGGGCGCCGCGGTGGCCCGCGAGCTCTACGAACGGTCGCCGCCGGTGGTCCTGCTCGAAGCGGCGGACTGGGAGGCTCTGGGCGAGGGCGCCGAGGTTTCCGTCGACGTCAGCGGCCGTCTGCGGATCGCAGGCTGACGTTCCAGGACGTCCAGATCCAGACCTTGAACGTGTCCCTGCCGAACTCGTCCGCATCGTACTGCGCCAGCTTGATGCCGAAGTCCTGGTTCCACGCGGTGGACCACACCGCCATCGCGTCGATCTCTGTGCCGTAGTCCATGCTGCCGACCGCGGAGCGGAACTGGTGCCAGCGGACCGTCCAGTTCCAGTTGTCGAGGTTGTGGTCGAGCCGAAGGTAGACGTCGACCAGGCCGTCGGCCGGCGTCCCGAGGAACTTGTCGGTCCAGCCGTTGAAACCGTGCAGCGTCGCCAGCGGCGTGCGGAAACCGTACGTGCCGTCGCCGTCCAGGGCCTCCCGCACCGCCCGCACGCTGACGTCGCCGCGGGTGAAGCCGATGCCGGTCTTCTGGTAGTCGAGGTCAACGCTGCCGGGATGGTCCGCCCAGTCCGACTGCACGGCGTACTGGAGTTCCCAGAGAACCGAGGCCGCGCCCGCGTCGCGCGAACCGTTGTAGCTGGCGCCCCAGTTGGACGTGGAGTTGGCCGCGGCGCCGGGCCGTTCGTAGTCGAGCAGGTAGCCGAAGAGGGCCAGAGTGCCGGGGCCCGCCGGGCCGGACACGTAGATCAGATGCGAACCCATCGCCTCCTCGGCGCCGGTGATCCGGTGGGCGCGGTCGAGGAAGGCGTAGCGAAGAGACCAGTCCGAGGCCAGCTTCACGTCGAGCGCGGCCGCGTCGAAGGCCTGGTGATGCTGGCGCCAGCCGACCGCTCCGACGAAGCGCTGGTCGCCGATCAGGAGCTCTGTCCGGCCGAGCGTGAACGCGACCGGCCCCCGCTCCAGCTTCGCCGCGGCCTGGTTGATCGCGGTCAGCGCCGGGTCGGCTATGGCCGGTCGATCGCGTACGCCGTTGTCGAGTCCGCCGTAGCCCAGGTTGCGGTACGTGCCGTCGTTGCCGACCGGCGTCACCTCCTCCGCCTCGAGCAGGAAGGAGAAGCCGCGGAACGCCTTGGTCTCCAGCTTGAGGCTCGTGCGAAGGGTCGAAGCGAGCGCCGTGGCGTCGAACGCGTCGTCGTCGGATTGCTCAACCCGGTACCGGAGACCGAGCGAAACGTCCGCGTCGCGGATGGCCTGTCCAAGCGTCGCCGGCTCCTGAGGAGCGTTCTCCTCGTCGCCTTGCGCAAGACCGTGCGCCGTGCCGACGGCCATGCTCAGCGCTAGCGGAATCAGACACTTGCGCATGATCTGGTTGCGTACTCGGGGAGAAGAAGGTGGGGTCACCGGAGGCCGCCGGCAGTATACAAGCCGCCCGTTGGAGTACACTTGCTGAGCACTGACCTAGGATCCGAGCCTGCGCTCGATTCCATGCCCGCCCCTGGCGCCGCTGGCGGCAAACCGGAGACCAGACTCATGAAGACCGCGACCTCTCGCCCCGTCCTCGTCGTGCTCGTTGCCGCCCTTGTCCTCCCGGGCATGGTCGTGGCCGCCGAAGCGGATACGCCGACGTTCTACGCCGACGTGTTGCCGGTTCTCCAGCAGAACTGCCAGACCTGTCACCGGCCCGAAGGCGAGGGCGAGAACATCGGCGGCATGATCGCGCCGATGCCGCTGATGACGTATCAGCAGACGCGCCCCTGGGCGCGGTCAATCGCGCGGGCGGTCGAGAACCGCTCGATGCCGCCGTGGTTCGCCACCGAGGCGACCCGCGGTCAGTTTCACCACGAGCGGGTGATGACCGACGAGGAAATCGAGACGGTCATGGCCTGGGCCCGCGGCGGCGCGCCGGCCGGTGACGCGGCGGATGCTCCGCCGCCGAAGACCTTCGTCGAGGAAGGCTCCGGCGGCTGGTCGCTCGGCCGGCCCGATCTAGTCGTGCAGATGCCCGAGGATTACTGGGTGGCCGACGACATCGCGGACATCAACATCAACTTCGAGACCGAGCTGACTGAGGAGATGCTCCCCGAGCCGGTCTGGGTGCGCGGCGTCGAGTTCAAGGTCGGCGGCAGCGACGTTCATCACATGTGCGCCAGCATCCGGCCCCCTGGCGGCGCGACGGCGCTCGGCAAGTTCAGCGACAGCTCCCTGGGCTGTATCGCTCTCGGCGCCGAGAGCCACCTGATGGAGCCCGGCTATGCGATGAAGCTCGAGCCCGGCTCGACGATCGAGTTCTCCCTGCACTACAACAAGGAGGCCGGCGAAGGCAGCGGGTTCCATGACCGCTCCGAGATCGGCTTCGTCTTCGCCGACGCGCCCGAGAGCGAGCTGCGCGAGGTCAAGTTCGACTCGATCGGCAACCTGACCTTCGAGATCCCGCCCGGCCACGACCGCTGGAAGGTCGGCGCGGCGCGGGTGTTCCCGGTCGAGACTGACATCCTGGCCCTGTGGCCTCACGCCCACCTCCGGTCGGTCGCGGTGCGCTACGACGCCTTCTACCCCGACGGCACGACCGAGGTTCTTCTCGACGTGCCGAACTACGACCAGGAGTGGCAGACGACGTACCAGTACAAGAAGCCGAAGACGATCCCCGCCGGCACCCGGGTCGAGGTGTCGATGTGGTTCGAGAACTCGCCCGAGCGCGGCGAGGAGCGAGGCTTCGACCCGGCGGACAACGTCGTCAACGGTACGGCCACGACCGACGAGATGATGCTCGGCTTCGTCGCCTGGGCGCCGGTCGAGCCGGTCGATCCGATCGCGCTGCGGCTTGGAGTCGCCTCGATTCAGAGCACCGGCGGCGGGGAGTAGGTAGGCGAGAATGACCGGTCTGTGCGGCCGGCGGCTGGCTCCGGTCGCCGCCGTTCTGCTGCTCTCGGTAGCGGGGTTCGCGGCACCGGCGGCGGGTCAGTTTGCCGAGACCCGCGAAGTCATCGAGAAGCCCTCGAAGGAGGGTGAGGGTCGCAAGCTGGATGCGTCCGGACTGACCAACGCCTTCGCGCTACTGGTCAACGCGACCCGTTCGATCGACCGGGCCGAGATCGGCGGCGGCATGGTCGAGGTGAACGCCGGAAGGCTGCCGCTCCTCGGCGTGGACTGGGAGGCGTTGCAGAAGCACGAACAGGGCCTGTTCGAGTTTCAGACCGCGGCCGCGATCAAGCTGCGCACGGAGGCCGACATCGTGGTCGGCGACCTCGTCGTGCCGGCCGGCAACGTCTCGCCCGGTTTCGCCGGCCTCTACAGCTTGTGGCTCCGCCTCGACGACGACGGTCAGTGGGTGCTGATCGTGAACAACGAGCCCGACGTCTGGGGCACGATGCACGATCCGGCGAAGGACCTGGGCGAAATCCGGCTTGAGCACGCGATCGTGGAGGGCGGGAAGCCGCGCCTGACGATCGAGATCGAGCCGCCCGAAGGCGACACCCCGGGGACGCTCAAGCTGTCCTGGGGCGAGCATCGCTGGCAGACGACGGTCGCCGGCCTCAGGTCGTAAGTGCCAGGAAGCTAGCTCGACCGGAACCGCACGGGCCACGCGCGGGTTCTCGTGACGACTACGGATCCAGGTGGTAGTCGATGTCCTCGAATCGGTCGCGTGGAAACGTGAAGATGAAGACCAGCGGTTCGGGGCCGATGCAGCGAAGGGCGTGTCTGGCGTTTGGTGGGATGTAGATGGCCGTGCCCGGGCCAATCTCTTCCCGCGTGTTCTCGATCTCGATGAGAGCGCGGCCGCTGAGCACGTAGTAGGTCTCCTCCGGCTCGTGGTGGTGCCGCGAAAGCGCGGCACCCGGCTCGATCTTCGCCACGCCGGTGACGAGCCCGCCGCTCGTACTGCGCTCGCGGCTGATCAGGAGCTTCCAGCGAATGGCGCTCGGGGAGGTATTGGCCGGATCGGCCCAATACTCCCAGTCGACGTCCGCCTGGTCGGCAATGACGGGCTGGAGCATAGGCACTTCTAACTGCCCGGAGAACTCGTGGCCACTGGCTGGATCGGTCGCGCTCCCAGCACCGGCGCGTGCAGCCCGAAGGCGACGAAGGCGCCGGCGAGGCAGCAGGCCGCCATGATCCAGAAGGTCAGCGTATGGGAGCCGGACCAGTCGGAGAGCAGTCCGGCGATGGTCGGCGCCGCGGGCGAGATCAGGCCGGTGATCGCGAAGCGGGTACCGATGATCGTGCCGAAAGCGCGCCTCCCGTAGAAGGAGGAGTACACGACCGGGATACAGACGTAGGCGCAGCCGAAACCGAGGCCGACGAGTACGACGGACGCGTAGGCGACGAGCGCCGTGTTCGCATTCACGAGGCCGGCGCAACCGACTCCCTCGACCAGGAGCACGATGCCGAGCAGGCGTTGGGGCGACATGTAGTCACCGACGAAGGCGCTCAGGCGACCCAGCAGGCTGACCGCGACGCGGACGCCGAGGATCGCGCCTACGACGGCGGTCGTAAAGCCCAGGGCCTCCAGGTGCTTGCGACCGTAGACGGTGATGATGCCCCAAGGCACCCCGTAGGCGATCGACAGGGCAATGAGGACATAGAACTGATGGGTGCGCATGGCCAGCGGCGCGGTCCACTCGCCGAGGCCTGACGGTCCCGACCTCTCCTCTTCGTCTGCCGCTCCGGCCGCCTCGCCCCGTGCAGGGCCGCCATCCGGCTGCTGACCGACCTTTTCCGGGGTGCCGCGAACGAAGAGCACCGCGATCACCGCGACCGCGGCGGAGACTCCGGCGATCACAAGCCAGCCGGCCCGCCAGTCGGCCACCCGCAGGATGCCTGGGGCGAAGTAGGCGTTCACCGGGATGCCGACGACAGCGCCGCCGGCCAGCACCAGTCCGATCGCCCGCGACCGGAAACGCACGAACCAGTTGGAGGCCAGAGTCTGGGCAGGCAGGATCGTCGAAAGACCGATGGCGACGCCGCCCAGGACGCCGTATGCAAGGAGGCAGTCGACAAACGAATCCGCCCGGCTCAACAGCCAGAAGGCCAGCACCGCGACGACGGAACCGAGTCCCATCACCGAGCGGATGCCGTACCTGGCCATCGCCATGCCGACGACGGGGCCGAGCAGATGGTAGAGGTAGTTGAAGACGCTGAACACCAGACCCGACTGGGTGTCGTTCAAGCCGAGGTCCTGCTGCATCTCGGGCAGGAAGAAGCCCCAGCTGTAGTACATCGGCGAGATGCCGAAGCCGTAGCAGACCGAGCCGAGCCCGACCATCTGCCATCCGAGGAAGCGGCGGGGCGGGTTGCTCGTCATTCCCGCTTCGCCTGTGTCGTCTCGTGTGTCCGTTGCCGCCGACTACTGACCGCGGATCGCTTCGAGCCGGTCGTTGATCTCCCGTTCCAGCGCCGCCCCCGTCTTCACCTCGTCACCGAGTTCGAGATACGCCTGCTTGTCGCCATCGAACTCCGGCCAGGCCGGCCTGCCGCCGCCGTTCGGGTCGCCGGTGTGGGCGAACTGGACCCAGTAGTCGATCATCAGCGCCGCGAGACGATCGTCCGTCTCGTCGTAGTTCTCGCCCTGAAGGGTATTGAAGACGTAGCCCAACTCGGCTGCGTGATGCGCTCCCCAGGCCGGGTTCTCCGGGTTCACCCGGGTGAAGAAGTACTGGAACGCGGGAGAGGAGACCTTGTCCATGCCGAGCAGCATCCGGCGCGTGCCGCGCAGGAACCAGGTGTCGGTGAGGAAGCGGTCCTGCTGCACCCTGAGTTCGTCGGTGTTCGACGACGGGTAGAGCTTCGCCACTTCCTCGGCCTGGTCGCCGTAGACGCCCTTCAGCATCTTGAGGAACTCCGCCCGCTCGGTGAGCGGCTGGAAGGCCATGAACATCGTGCCCTCGTTGCGGTTCGTGCCGGCGATCAGGGGGATGTCGTTCTGCTTCCCGGCCGTGTAGCGGTCTTCGCTGGACTCGGGCATGAAGGCCGTGCCGTAGGTGACGTGCGGCTCGTAGGCGCCGGGCTGGCCCGCCTGGGGGGTTCCGGTGATGATCGTCTTCGCGTCGAGGGTCCGCAGCGCCTTTGCCGTCTGTTTGGCGCCGTCACCGAGTATCGCCGTTGCCCAGGCGACGCCGACGTCCTCGGCGCTGGCGTGCATGCCGTTCGCGCCGCTGAGCGGGCGGATGTTCGTGTCGGTGACCCACGGGCTTTCCGCGATCGCCCGATGGATGAGCCCCGCTGCCAGCGCACTCGCCATCAACGCGTGAACGCTTGTCCCGCCCGCGGACTCGCCGAAGATCGTCACGTTGTCCGGATCGCCGCCGAACTGCGCGATGTTCCGCTCGACCCACTGGAGCGCCGCGATCTGATCGAGGAAGCCGTAGTTGCCGGATTCACCGCCTGCCTCGTTGGACAGTGCGGGGTGCGCGAGGTAACCGAGTGGCCCGAGCCGGTAGTTGATCGAAACGAGGACAACGCCCTTGCCAGCGAAGGCGGCGCCGTCATAGCCGATCTGGTTGCTCCAGCCGAGGCTCAGGCCACCCCCGTGGATCCAGACCATCACCGGCCGTGGATCGTCGCCGTCCCCAGCCGCCGTCCATACGTTCAGGAACAGGCAGTCCTCGGACGACTCCGGCAGGGACTCGCCGGTCATCATCGCCAGAACCGGCGCCTGCGGGCAGATCGCGCCGAACTTCGTCGCGTCACGCACGCCGCTCCACGTCGCCACCGGCTGCGGCGCCTTCCAGCGCAGTTCGCCAACCGGCGCTGCCGCGAACGGAATGCCGCGGTAGACCGTGAGGCCGGTGTTCGTATCAAGCACCTCGCCATGCAACTTGCCGGAGTCGATTCCGACCGAGCCGGCGTCCGTGCTGGCGCCCGGTGTTGTGCTAGCGAACAGCAGCGCCGCCGTCGCGGCGGCGCTCGAAAGGACACCTGTTCCGCGGCAAGTCCTGGCCATGTTTCCTCCAGAGGTGGCGTGCAGTTGTCAAATGACGGGCCGCTCACTCTACACGCCCGCAGGCGGGCCGGAACCGTGGTAGCGCTGCGCGAAGCTCTACTGACTCCCGCAGCGGTTCGTGAAGGCCTCCGTGTCGGCGACGGCGTCCGCCTGGCGGCCGGGCTCGTTGCCGTACGCCCTGACCTCCCCGGTCACCGTGTCGGTGACCTCGATCTCCAATCCCAGCGTGGTCGCCGAGGCAGCGAACACCCAGTCCGCGCCGTTGATCGCACAGCCGTCCAGCACCTTGACAAGCAACTCCCAGTTCGCTGGGTCGTGGAACCAGAGCAGGGCCGAGTCGTTCGTGCCGGCCCGCGCCGCGCGCGCCGGACGAGACTCGCCGTCCGTGTTGCTCCAGGTGGCCCGCACCTGGTAGCGGGAGTCCTGGAGGCAGATCGTCTCGCCGTCCGGCTCGCAGGTTCCGGCGGGGTTCGCGGCCTCGACCAGGAAGACGCGCGACGCCATGGACTCGTGACCGGCGCCGCTGACGGTCAGGGTGACCTCGTAGAAGCCGGGCGAGGACCAGGCGTGCCGCACCGTTCCGGCGGACGGCGACCCGCGGGCAGGGACGCCGAAGTCCCAGGAGCGACGGGCGACCGTGCCGGAACTCGCGTCCCTGAAGGTCACCTCATCGCCGGTGACCGCCCGGCACAGGCCTTCCGCGCACGGCGCGTCGACGGTGAAGGCCGCCTCCGGCGGCACCGGCGGAGGCGGAGGTTCGGGTTCGGGTTCGGGTTCGGGTTCCGGCTCGGGTTCGGGTTCGGGTTCCGGCTCGGGCGGCGGCGGACCGCCGCCACCGGGAGGCGCAGGCTCAGGTTCAGGCTCCGGCTCAGGTTCCGGCTCCGGCTCAGGCGGCGGGGGAGGCGCCGGCACCCCGCGGGTGTGGTCCACCTTGTGAGCGGCGTTGTGGGCCAGCCCGACATGTCCGAGCTCCGCGTTCCTGGTCCCGGCCCTGATCGTCCCGCCGTTCAGAGCCAGAGTGTTCTCAAGCACCGCAACGCCCGGGTCGGAGCGGTTCGGCGAAACCACCGTGTGGGCGAAGGTCAGCTTGGCGCTGCCACTGCCGCGTTCGTAGTTCGCCGGAAGCTCGCCGTAGTTCGGATCCATCTTGATTGTCAGGCGCGGCGTGCCTGTCACCGTCACCGCCTCGCTGAAGGTGAGCTGCACCCGAATCTTCTCGTTCAGCCCGTAGGTCTCCGCCGTGCCGTTGTTGTCCGCGTCGTGAAGGGGCGTCGACGAGATGGCGACCGCAGTGACCTGCGGGCCCGCCTCGGTCACGGTCACGGTGGCGGTGTTCTGTGTCGTGGTCGTGACCGTGTAGCCCGTGCCCGCGTTGAGCGTCGCCGTCACCGACCCGCCCATCGTGGTCGTCCCTTGGAGCACCCTGGTGGGCACGGAGTAGGTCGCAGTGCCCGAGGTCGTCACGGTCACGGTCTTCTTGCCCAGGTTACCGGTTTCCACGAAGCCACCTGTCTCCGTAATCGTCAGATTGACGATGGCACTCGTTGCGGGCGTCGGCGCCACGGTCACGGTGAACTCCGCACTTCCGCCCTCGGCGACCGCACGGCCGCCCGAGACGCTCGCCACGGGCGGGTCGGTACTGTTGGTCACCGCGTGATTGGAAAGCGCAGCCACCGCTTCGCCCCAAGGGTTCTGGATCGCGGGGGGGAAGCTAGCGTTGTAGCTCACCGTCACCGTCTCGCCGTGCTTCACCGCCGGAGTCATGGTCAGCACCACGGTTGAACTCGACGCGCCGGGGTTGATGGCGTAGTCGCGGAGGACCGTTGCCGTCGCACTCGGCGAGACAGTGAAGGCACTCTTGTCGGGGAATCTCGGCAGCAACGTCTGGTCGTAGGTCAGCGTCAGCGTGTGCCCATCGACCGACGCGGAAGTGAGCGTCGGGGCGCCGGGATCGCCGGTCCCGGTGTTGGTCAGCGTGAACGCCGACGTGATCGCCTCCAGCTGATTCTCCTGGCGGTCCAGGATGTTGGTGGTGGTGGGAATCGTGACGGTGACCTGGTCGCTCGCGGTCGCGGCGTTGGTCATCGTCATCGAGATCCTGTTGTTCTCGCTATCATCGATCGCCGGGCCGGTGACGGCTCCCAGGTCGGTCGGATTGCCGGTGACCGTGAACTGGTTGGCATTCAACGTCCCGAAGGTGTCCAGAGGCTCATTGAAGTACAAAGCCACGGCTTTTCCGTCAATCGTGCCTGCGATCAACTCCGGAGGTTGTGTGTCCTTCTCGCGGCCGGTGACCTCGAGCTTCAAGGGGGATATGGTGGTCCACTCACTACCGAAGTGGAAGAACCGCGAAAAGCCGGTGTCCGCAATGCTCCAGCCCAACGCGCTGCCGGGATTCTCCGCACCCGACGATGTCGTGCGAACCTCGGTGCGGTTGCTGCTCGATGTGACGTCGATAGTCACCCAGTACCTCGTGTTGGCCTTCAGGAGGACCTCCCCTGGTACCGCGAAGACCACGCGATCAAATGAGGTGGGCAAGCTGGCCGGAGCCTCCATCTCAGCAAAAACGGCGAACGAGCTACCCTCGAAGATCTTCAGGCTGTAGGTCGGTAACTTGATTCCAGCCGGATGACGGAGGTAGAGGGCGATCTGGGTCAGTAAGTAGCCGGCGGACTTGCCGCCGGTCGTGAACGTCGTGGCGTAGTCCTTTGTGAACAGATTGGACGCGGCATCATTCGTCTGGTCGGAGTTGCTGACCAGAACCGTCACTGGTTGCGCCCCGGCGGCCCCGGCGCCGTACAGGAAAAAGATGAGGGAGGCGGACGCCACCCACGACCGCGACCGTCCCCGGCACCTTGGGGGGGGGGGGGGCGATTGCCTGAGACCATCCCGGAAGTTTGAGCAGAACTTCGGGAGTTGTCACCTACCGTTTGGTAGGTTGTCCGGCTGGTTCAGGACCGCGGGAGATACCAGATAATCGTTGACAAAGAAACGATGTGGCGATATCCCGTTTTGGGGTGACCGAGAACGAAACCCGGAGTACTGGAAAGGGGAAGCGCGGTGGGATGGGGCGGGAAGCTTGGACTTACGTGCTCCTCGTTGTTAGTATCGGTTACGCTCTTCTGAGCAGCGCTGTCTAGGCGAGAGTCAACATCAGGAGAAGGGGAAACATGTCCGAGTCGCAGAGTCCCGGGTCACAGCCTGTCGCGCGGCTGATCGCGGCGAGCCGGGGGTGGAGAATCCGGTCGCTCGGCGGTGTCGGCTTCGGCCTCTTCCTCCTGGCGTGGCAGGGAGTGCCGGTTAACGCGAGTGAAGCCGAGGCGGTATCAGATACCGACTCGGTTCTGTCGGCCAGCGGGACTGGCGGCTGCATCGAGGGCGACACCGTCCTGTGCCTGCACGAAGGCCGCTACGAGGTTACGGTCGAGTTCACGGTGAACAGCGAGACGATGCGCGCCAAGGTGGCGAGGCCTCGTACAAGGGATTCTGGACTGTTCTACTTCTTCGAGCGGAACAACTGGGAGATGCTGCTCAAGGTGCTCGACGGCTGCGGGGTCAACCAGCATCACTGGGTGTTCGCTGCCACCGCGAGCGACGTTGGCCTCCGGCTGATCGTTCGGGACACGACTCTTCCGGACCAGAATGCCGACGGCGGCATGATCGTCAACTCGAGGATGTACGAGTTCCCGCCTATCACCAGGCGGCCTCAGGGCCCGGACGAGTCGGACGAGGACTACGAGCAGAACGTCCTCGCGAAGGGCCACCCGGCGCTGACCGAAGTCGGCGCCTTCCCCGACGCCTGCCCGGCGACCAGCTAAGCGGACGCCATCACGCGTGGATCCGGGCCAGAGCCTGGATCGACTCCTCGATCTCCCACGGCGCCGCGTCGGGAACGCCGCAGCGGGCGATGAGGTGGGTCATGCCGATGCGCTGACGGTAGCGGTCGAGACCGGCTCGAACCTGATCGCGGCCGCCGACGATCGCCCAGTTCTCGATATCCGCGAGCTCCTCTTCCTGCACGAGGCGGGTGCCGGCGCGCGCCATCCTGAGCGCCTGCGCGGTCAGGGCGGAGCCGACGCGCTCGCACGTGGACCGGTCTTCCGAGATGAAGACGGTGCGCATGACCGGAACGATCGGTCGCGGCGCACCCTGCGGCAGGGCCTCACGGTGGAGCTCGTGGTTCCGCGTGAGCCGGCCGATCGTTTCGAGGGGAGAGGACAGGTAGGGCAGGCCGAGTTCGCCGGCCTGCTTGAGCGCCAGCGGGCCGAATGCGGCCACCCATAGTTCCGGATGCGGCTGCTGCACCGGCAGCGGCGCGATGCGCACGGGTTGACGCGTGCCGGGTTCGCCGACCTCGATCGCCTCGCCGACCCAGGCCCGCTTCATCAGGTCGAGCGACTCGAGGAAACGCTGGCGCTTGGTGCGGGGATCAACGCCGAAGGCCGCGAACAGCGCCGGCCGGAAACCGCGGCCCAGGCCGAGGATCACGCGGCCGTTAGAGAGGCGGTCGAGGACGGCGACCTCCTCGGCCGCCTGGAAGGCGTTGCGAACCGGCAGGAGGTAGGAGGTGGTGCCCAGCCGCAGGTTCGTCGTTCGTGCCGCTGCCGCAGCGAGAACGACGATGGGCGAGGGGCACGCCGCGGCGCCTGTGAAGTGGCTTTCGGGCAGGAACAGCGAGTGGAAGCCGAGCCGGTCGGCGAATTCCGCCTGGTCGGCGATCGACCCCGCCTCGTCGCCCAGGTAGTTGACCCAGGGGGTCAGCCCGATCTCGATGCGGCTCTCCTTCAGCCGGCTCTCCAGTCGCTGAAGCTCTTGCCTTCCGAGGCGAGGTCCGCCAACAGGGCCGAGGGCTGCCAGAAGTCGTCGCCCGTCTGGTCCGCGAACTCCCGCATCCGGTCGGCGATCTTGCCGAGGCCCACGCTGTCGCCCCAGTGCATCGGGCCGCCCCGGTAGACCGGCCAGCCGTAGCCGTTGACCCAGATCACGTCGACGTCGGACGGCCGGATCGCGATCCCTTCCTCCAGGATCTTCGCGCCCTCGTTGACCATCGGGTAGAGGCAGCGTTCGAGGATCTCCTCCTCGCCGACATCACGCTGCGCGATGCCTTTGGCGGAGCCGAAGTCGCTGATGATCTGCAGCACTTCCGGATCGGGCGCCGAGGCGCGGGTTTCCGGATCGTAGACGTAGTAGCCGCGGCCGTTCTTCTGGCCGCGCCGGCCGGATTCGCAGAGGATGTCGCGGATGTCGCGGGATGCCGACTCCTTCTCGTTCCAGCCGATGTCGAGGCCTGCCAGATCGCTCATCGCGAACGGACCCATCGGGAAGCCGAAGTCGTACAGGACGCGGTCCACGTCGTAGTACTTCGCGCCTTCCAGGATGATCTGCTGCGCCTGCTGCTGGCGCTGGAACAGGATCCGGTTGCCGACGAAGCCGCGGCACACGCCGACCAGCACCGGCACCTTGCCGATCTGCTTGGAGATCGTCATCGCGGTGTGGATCACGTCTTTCGCCGTCTTCTCGCCGCGCACGACCTCCAGCAGGCGCATGATGTTGGCCGGCGAGAAGAAGTGCATGCCGATCACGTCCTCGGGACGGCTGGTGGCGGCGGCGATCTCGTTCACGTCGAGCGCCGAGGTGTTCGTCGCCAGCACCGCGCCCGGCTTCACGATCCGGTCGAGGCTGGCGAAGATCTCCTTCTTCAGATCCATGTTCTCGAACACGGCTTCGATCACCAGGTCGCAGTCGGCGAGCGCTTCGCGCTCGGTCACGCCGCTCAACAGGCCCATGCACTGGTCGACCTGTTCCATCGTCATCCGGCCGCGGCTGGCGGTCCGTTCGTAGTTCTTGCGGATGACGCCGAAGCCGTGGTCGAGCCGGCTCTGCTCGGCCTCGACGATCGTCACGCCGATGCCGCGGTTGGCGAAGTTCATCGAGATGCCCCCGCCCATCGTGCCGCAGCCGAGGACGCCGACCTTCTCGATCTTTCGCATCGGGGTGTCGCGCGGCACGTCGGGCACCTTGGCCGCTTCGCGCTCGGCGAAGAAGTAGTAGCGCTGGGCGATCGACTGCTTGCCGGACATGAGCTCGCCGAACAGCTTCCTTTCGTAGTCGAGCGCTTCGTCGAAGGACATGTCGAGACCGGCCTCGATCGCCCGCACGTTCGCCTCCGGCGCTTCGAAGCCGCGGGTGCGGCGGGCGATCTTGCGGCGGAATCCGTCGAAGATCTCCTCCCTGTTGGCCCGCGCCTCGTTGACCTTCTCGTCCAGGTCGCGGATCTTCTTGAGCGGCCGGTCTTCGGCGATCAGCTTCTCGGCGAAGGCGACGCCGCCCTCGAACACGTCCTCGACGATCTCGTCGATCAGGCCGCCCTCGAGTGCCTCCGCGGCGCCGATCGGGTTGCCGATCACGCACATCTCCAGCGCCTTCGGATAGCCGACCAGCCGGGGCAGCCGCTGCGTGCCGCCCGCGCCCGGCAGAATCCCCAGCTTGACCTCGGGCTGGCCGAAGCGGGCCGATGCGACACCCACCCGGTAGTGGCAGGCCATCGCCGTCTCCAGGCCGCCGCCCAGGGCGGTGCCGTGGATCGCCGCCACGACGGGCTTGGTCGCGTTCTCCATCGCCTCGATCGCCTCGTTGAGCCCCGGTTCCTTCATCGGCTTGCCGAACTCGGTGATGTCGGCGCCGGCGATGAACGTACGGCCCTTGCAGACCAGGAGCACCGCGGCCACCTGTTCATCGGCCTCGGCCTTCGCCAGTCCCTGGACCATGCCGGCGCGCACACCGTGGCTGAGCGCGTTGACGGGCGGGTTGTCGATCACGATCAGGGCGACCTGGCCGCGGACTTCGTAGTCGACCATGTCGGTGAGTGCAGTCATGTCGATGGTGTCTCCTGGCGCGGGCGCGCCGGTGCGTTGACGTGGGGATCGTTGGTGAAACGGGCCGGTATCGTAGCCGTTCAGTGGCCGTGGCCAAGCACGTCCAGGAACCGACGGATCCGGGCCGCGTTCTCACCCAGGTCGCCGACTCCGACCTGGGACACGGAGCGTACGTCGATGGCCGTGCCCGCGGCTTCGGGGCGTACGCGGACGGCGACGAAGTCGATGAAACGGAACCAGGGCGTGACGTCCGAGAACTCGAAGCGCCCGTTCTGCGGGTCTTCGAGGATCGGCGCCCAGCCGAGGTCCTCGGCCGCGTGGCGGACCCGCCACGCCGCTTCGTCTCCTGAGATAGCGAGATGGAGCGTGTCGATGTCGGGGTAGGCCCGGCGCTGCTGATCGGGTACCGCGGCGCCGCCGCTCGGATAGGCGAAGCCGGTGCCGCGGCTGTCCTGGGCGGCTGCGGCCTCGAAGGCCGGCGGGTCGTCGATGTTCGTCGTGATGTCGTGGATCGGCGGCGCCTGCGCGGTTGCGTAGCCGAGCACGAACACCCAGCCGAGTACCGCGACGGAGAGGAGCGCTCCAGCCCACGCCTGCGACGCCCCGCCACGGCGCTGGTTGCGGCGGGTCCGGAGCAGGCCGATCAACCCGAGGAGCAGGCCGAACAAGACGCCCAGGGGCATCAGAAAGGAGAACAGGGCGAAGCCGAGGAGGGGCGAAACCAGGCCGAACCGGGCCTCGAGCACGCCGATCAGACCGACCACGAGCGCGGTGGCCGAGATCAGCGGAGAAGCGAGAGCGGTAAGGGAGTTCATCGCGGCGGAGGGTAGCAGGCCGGGACTTGCTACGGTCGGGCCGGCCGCTGCTCCCTCCTGTCGACATGCCGCCATCCTCTTCGCCATTGCACGACTCACGTTTGGCGCTCGCTGCGCTGAGCGGCGCCGCCGGTTCCGTCTGTCGCCTGGTGGGTGGAGCGGCGGTGGCCGTCGCGCTGGCCGCCTGCGGCGCCGGGCCGCCGGACGGGACGTCCGAGCCGCGGCGGCCGAACATCGTGCTCTACGTCGTGGACACGGTCCGTGCGGACCGTCTCGGCGTCTACGGTTACGAGAAGCCGACGTCGCCGCGACTCGACGCGTTCGCGGCTGGCGCCGTTCTGTTCGAGAACGCCTACGCCCAGTCTTCGTGGACCCGGCCGGCCGTGGCGTCCCTGTTCACCGGCCTGCTGCCGCCGGCGCATCGCACCGTCGGCCGGCGTTCCGTGCTGCCCGAGGACGCGGATACCCTGGCCGAGATCCTGGCCGCCAACGGCTACGAGGGCCTGGGGCTCGTCCGCAACCCGAACGTCGGCCGTGCGTTCGGCTTCGCACAGGGCTTCACCCGCTTCCGCAGCGAGGACCGCGAGCGCGACGAGACGATGCTGGACCGTGTTCGCCTGTGGCTCGATGAGCGGCAGAGCGCGGACGGGCCGTTCTTCCTCTTCCTGCACGCGATCGACCCCCACGGCCCCTACGACCCGGCGCCGGAGTTCGAGGAGATGTTCGAGGCCGACGGCGCGCCGGCGCACTACCGCACGGTCCGTTACCTGCTGGGGTTGAACCGTGGCGAAGTGGAGCCCGAGCCGGGGACCGCCGAGGCCCTCTCGCGGCTGTACGACGCCGAGGTGGCCCAGAACGACCGTGCCTTCGGCGAGTTGCTGGACGAACTGTCGGTCCGTGGCCTGGACGAGGATACGGCGGTGATCTACGTCTCCGACCACGGCGAGGAGTTCGCGGAGCACGGCCGCTGGGAGCACGGGCTTTCGCTTTACGAGGAGGTGCTGCGGGTCCCGCTCGTCATGCGCTTGCCCGGCGTGCCGCCGCGCCGCGTGGAAGCGCCGGCGCAGCACGTCGACGTCCTGCCGACGCTGCTCGGCTATCTCGGCATCGAGGCGCCGCCCAACGACGGGCGGAATCTGCTGGCGGCGCGCCGCCGCGGCGACGATCCGCCGGATGTCTACACCCACCTCGACGTCGACGGTCACCGTGCCGCCTCCGTGATGCGCGGCCACTACAAGCTCGTGCTGCCGCAGTCACCCTCCCAGGGAACCAAGCCGATGCTCTTCGACCTGGATGCGGATCCAGGCGAGTTGGAGAACCTGGCCTCCGAACGGCCGGATATCGTCGAACGGATGCTCGGGCTGTTGACCGAGCGGAACCTGGCCGACGAAGTCGAATCCGCGGAAGAGATCGAGGACGACCAACTCGACGAGGACGTGCGCCGGCGCCTCAGGGCGCTGGGCTACGTGGATTGAGGAAAACGCCCCGGCGCGAGTTCCCGCAGGCAGCCGGTCAGCAACTCGACTCCCTCCCGGATCCTGCCGACGGAGGGACAGGCGTACGCCAGACGCAGGAACGGCACGTCTTCGTCGCCTGCGTGGTAGGCGGCGCCGTAGCCGTACTCGAGGCCGCGCTGCTCGCTCAGCGCGAACAGCGCTTCGCGGTCCACCTCTTCGGGCAGGCCGACCCAAAGGAACATGGCCCCGGCCGGCTTTCGCCAGGTGCAGATGCCGCCGAGCTGCTCGGTGAGCGCGGCCAGCAAGGCGTCACGTTTCGGCAGCAGGGCGGCGTTGTTGCGCTCGATCTGCGCGGGCAGGCGGCCGCGCAGCAGTTCCGCCACGATGCTGGATGACAGCGTGCTCTGGCCGGCGTCGAAACGCTCGTCGAGAAACCGCTGCTGCAGCGGCTGCCTGGCCAGGAGATAGCCGATGCGAACGCCGGCGCCGAGGATCTTGGACAGCGAGCCGATGTAGACGACGCCCTCGCCGCTTGCCAGCGCGTAGAGGCTCCGCGGCGGCCGCGGCGCGTCGTCGTAGTGGACGTCGCCGTAGCAATTGTCCTCGACCAGGAGGACGTCGTAGTCGCGCGCGGCCTCGATCATCTCGAGTCGGCGCTGGCGGGGCATCACGGCGCCCGTCGGGTTGTGGTAGGTCGGCAGCGTGTAGATGAAGCGCGGCTTTTCACCGGCCGCGGTCAGGTTCTCCAGTGTCCGGCGGAGCGCGCCGATGTCCATCCCCTGCTCGTCGAGCGGCACGCCGACCAGGCGGTAGCCGAGGCCCCGGTAGGCGCCGAGAGTGCCCGAATAGGTCGTCTCTTCGGTGATCACGATGTCGCCCGGCTCTTCCATCAGCACCCTGCCCACCAGCGTCACCGCCTGCATGGAGCCGTTGGTCAGCGCGATCTCGTCGGGGTCGAAGTCCGTGCCCTCGCGATCCGCTTCGCGCCGGGCCAACACCTCGCGCAGACCGGGATGACCCAGGTCGCCGGGGTAGAAGGCGAAGTCCTTGCCGATGTCTAGGATCGCGCGGCCGGCCGCCTCGGCCATCTCGGCCGCCGGGAAGGCCTCGGGCGCGGTCATGCCGACCCGCATCGGGATCGGATTCAGAGGCGGGTGGCTTGAGCGTGGGGCGTCTGTCATCGCGGCGGGGACTGTAGCAGCGGCCGCGGGCTGTTACCCTCTGCGGCCCTCGACCCTCGACCAAGGAGAAGCGTACGATGAAGGATCTCTTCGACCTCACCGGCAGGGTGAGCGTCATCACCGGATCGACGAAGGGCATCGGCAAGGCGATGGCCGAAGCCCTGGCTGCCTTCGGCTCGAAGGTCGTCATCTCGAGCCGCAAAGCGGATGCCTGCGAGGCGGTCGCGGCCGCGATCAATGAGAGCGGCGGCGAGGCGATCGCGCATCCCTGTCACGTCGGTCACAAGGATCAGTTGGAACGGTTGGTCGCGGCGACCCGCGAGCGCTGGGGGAAGATCGACAATCTCGTCGTCAACGCCGCGGTCAATCCGTACTACGGATCGAGCCTTGGCATTCCGGACTCGGCTTTCGACAAGGTGATGGAGGTCAACATCAGGAGCGTCCACTGGCTGTGCCAGATGGTGATTCCCGAGATGCAGGAGCGCAAGGACGGATCGATCGTCATCGTCTCCTCGGTCGGCGGCTTTCGGGGCAACGCGGTGCTCGGCGCCTACGCGATCTCCAAGGCGGCGGACATGCAGCTCGCGCGCAATCTCGCGGCAGAATTCGGTCCCGACAACATCCGTGTGAACGCCGTCTGCCCCGGTTTGGTGAAGACGGACTTCGCCCGCGCGTTGTGGGAGGATCCGCAGCGGGAGCAGGCGGTCGCCGGGCGAACACCGCTCCGGCGCCTCGGCGAGCCGGTCGACTGCGCGGGGATCGCGGTCTACCTCGCCTCGCGTGCGGGTTCGTGGACGACGGGCCAGACGTTCACCGTCGACGGCGGAGTGCTGGGCTGCGGTTAGGGGTGGAGGAGCCTCGCGCGCTCGACCTGGGCGGTTCGGCGGAGTGATCATGTCGTTCCGGCCTCGTGTGCGTTGCCGCTCGGCCTTCGGAGCGGTGGTTCTCCTGGCCCTCGTGGGCGCCGCCGCAGGCACGACCGCGGTCAAAGCCCAGGCTGGTGGGGTCTTTCTCGCGAGCGGCGTTCGCGTGGGAGAAGTCGGCGTGGACTCGGCGATCGTCTGGACGCGAACGACGGCCGAGCCGTTACGGCGCGCCGGCCGGGAGATCTCGGGCCGGCCGGTCGTCACCCTGGCGCCGGGCACCGACGTGTCGTCCCTCGAAGGCGCTGTGCCCGGCGCACCGGGCGAAGTGCGGGTCGTGCTGCGACCGGCGGTGCCGGCGGGCGAGGCAAACGGCATCCCGGCGAGACGGATCCCCGGCTGGCGCTCGACCGGGGCCGAACGCGACTTCACGCACCAGGCGACGTTCCACGGCCTGACTCCGAACACTCGCTACGTGGTTACGGTCGAGGCGCGGCCTGCGGGCGGTAATGCGGAGGCGCCCGCGACGGCGGTCGAGACCGCGACCTTCCGCACCGCGCCGGCCGCTGACCAGCGGTTGCCCGTACGGTTTGCGGCGATGACCTGCCAGTACTACGGGCGGCGCGACCGGCCGGACGGCTTCCAGATCTATCCGTCGATGGCCGCCGGCCGGCCCGACTTCTACCTGTCCATCGGCGACAACGTGTACTACGACAACGAGTCGCCGCGGGCGACCACCGTCGAGCTGGCGCGCTACCACTGGCAACGGATGTTCACCCTGCCGGCGATCGCGTCCTTCCTGCGCTCAGTGCCGGGCTACTGGCTCAAGGACGACCACGATCTGCTCCTGAACGACTCCTGGCCGGCGATCGAACCCGGCATTTCCGCGCCGATGACCTTCGAGGAGGGTCTTGCGGTGTTCGTCGAGCAGATGCCGGCGCCGGAACGTCCCTACCGGACCGTCCGCTGGGGCAAGGGCCTGCAGCTTTGGCTCGTCGAAGGCCGCGACTTCCGCTCACCCAACGACATGCCGGACGGTCCCGGCAAGACGATCTGGGGTGCCGAACAGTGGCGCTGGCTTCGGGACTCCCTGCTCGCGAGCGACGCGGACTGGAAGATCCTCGTGTCGCCCACGCCGATCGTCGGTCCGGATCGGACGAACAAGGCCGACAACCACGCCAACGCCGCCTTCAGCCACGAAGGCGACGAAGTCCGCGAGTGGTTTCGCGCGAACCTGGACGAGCGGTTCCTCGTCATCGTCGGCGACCGCCACTGGCAGTACCACTCGGTCCACCCGGAGACGGGGCTGGACGAGTTCTCGGTGGGTCCGGCCAGCGACGCCCACGCCGGCGGCACGCCGGGCGAAGACCCCGGGTACCACCGCTTCCACCGCGTCGGCGGCGGGTTCCTCAGTGTCGATGTCGATTGGACTGACGAGCAGCCGCGGATCGTCCTGCGGCACCGCGACGTGTCCGGCCGGGTGGTCTACGAGATCGAGCGGCTGGGTTCGTAGCTGAAGGGCGAGTTCGCTCCCAGGCCCGGCGTCAGCCCTCGAGCCAGCGCTCGATGTGCTGAGCGAAAACCTCGAAGTCGTTCAGATCGTCACCCAGGAACCGGGCCACGCGGTTCAGATCGAGGTCGAGATAGCCGTGGACGATGATGTTCCGGAAGCCGGCCACGGCGCGGAAGTTCTCGCCGAACTCCGCAGGTAGCACCCCTGACGCGACGAGGGAGTCGATGGAGTCTCCGTAGGTCGGCGGGTCGTGACCTTCGGTCGACGCAACGTGGCTGGCTATGTCGAGTGCGTTCTGGATGCAGAGCAGCAGGCCCCGTTCTACCGCCCAGCGCAGGCTCGTGTCAGTGCGCAGTGACCGCACCGAGGCGTCTGCGTGCCGCTCGAGCTCTCCGAGTGCCCCGCGCAGCGCGGTGAGATGCCGCTCGATGATCTCCGGCTGGACCTGGCCCGGGCTCACTCCTGACGGCTCCTGTTCGCGTAGCGGCGTGCGTCCGCCTGCTTCTTCAGTTGCGGCAAGAAGTCGAAGTAGCGCGAAAGGGCGTAGCCGGCGCGGGTGGTCGTGGACTTCAGGTCGCGGGTCACCAGCAGTTTCCCGTCGCGCAGGACGCGGTGATAGAGCAGTGGCGGTGCCCGGTTCAGGAGGACGACGTCTATAGCGTTCGTTCCCAGCTCCGTCATCAGGTCGGTGATGAGTTCCGCGTCGTAGCCGTACGGCCCCGGCTCGGCCAGGTCTTCGTCGATGTACACGGCGACATCGATGTCGCTCAGGGTGCCCGCGTCGCCCCGCGCCTGCGAACCGAAGAGGTAGGCGTCGAGAATCTCAGGCCGCGGCTCTAGGGCGCGGGTCAAGCGGACCTGAAGGTCGGTGCCGTGGGTGGTCCCGCTACCAGACTGCTCTTTACCCATCTTCGGGATCTCCAGGATTGGAGGGCACGACTCTGCCGATGCCTATCGTACAAGCGATGCGCGTGTCGGCCTGTGGATTCTGTCCACTGCTAACGTCCGGCCGCTCTCTCGGCATCAGGAGGAACCGAAGTTGTCCACATCTTTGTCCGAAGTGGCCCCGGCGTTCGTCGACATGGCTCACCGGATCGTCTGGTGTTCGGCCGCGACTGTGGACCGGGCGAACCGGCCCCGCTCACGCGTCCTGCACCCCATTTGGGAGTGGGAGGACGGCGTCCTCACCGGCTGGATAGGTACCGGCCCGACGGCAACCAAGCGCGCACACCTCGAGACCAGTCCCTACATCTCGTGCAACTACTGGACCGAGAACCACGACACATGCGTGGCGGAATGCCGGGCGGAGTGGGCGTTCGACCTGCCCACGCGGGAGCGGACCTGGAACCTCTTCAAGTCGACGCCTCCACCGGTCGGTTACGACCCGGCGATGATCCCCGGATGGGACGGCCCCGACAGTCCGGGGTTCGCCGTGTTGCGCCTGACGCCCTGGCGGCTTCGCGTCATGCCGGGGACGGTGCTGCTGGCCGGCGAGGGCGAAGTGCTTACGTGGGTGGCGGATCTCGATCCGTAGAGTTGGCGCCTCCCCCTTCTCCTTTGCCTCAAAGTGGCCGGTACGTGGCTAGCTACTCGTTGGAGCGGGCCCAGCGGATGGCGTCGGCGACGTCTTCTTCTGAGATTCCGCGTTCCGCGAGCTTGGCGCGGGTGTCGTCGGCGGGTCTGGGACTCTCTTCCACAGGTGCGAGTCGGTGAGTCTTGGCTTCCTGAGCCGCCGAACGGGTGGGGTCTGGGGCCGCGCCAGCGGCGGTGGGTCGCCGTGGCTGGGCTGAAGTTGGCGGTTTCTCTGGCATGTCGTGGAGCCGTTGCGACTCAGATCGTCGCCATCGGCACCGGCAGCCCGGCCACCGCCGACCGCGTCCGGAAGATCGAGCCGCTGCTTCCAGGCTCGTCCGGGTCGCCGGTCGTGACGACGTAGAGGTCGCGCCGGTCGCTGCCGCCGAAGCAGACGCTGGTGATGTTCCTCGTGGGTACCTCCAGGTGGCTGAGGATCCGGCCCGCGGGATCGAAGCGGGTGACGCAGCCGCCGGCTACGCAGGCGACCCAGAGGCAGCCTTCCTCGTCGACGGCGAGGCCGTCGGGGCGGCCGCGGTCGGGCTCGGCGATTGTTCGCCGATTGACGCACCGGCCGTCGTCCGTGACGTCGTGGGCGACCACATGCTTGTGCGCGGTGTCGGCGTGGTACAGGGTGCGGCCGTCCGGCGAGAAGCCGATGCCGTTGGTCAGGCTGATGTCGCCGTAGAGCTCGGTCGCTTCACCCTCCGCCTCGATCCGCCAGCACTCACCGGGTGTCCGTTCCTTCTCGCCGGTGAACGGGCTCGTGCGCATCGTTCCGCAGATGACGCGGCCCTGGGAGTCGGCGAACAGGTCGTTGAAGCCGGGCGTGTCAGGCGGGTCGAAGAGGATCCGGGTCACGCCGTCCCGGACGTGGCAGATGTTGCGGCCGGAGCACACGATGCCGCCGTCGGCGTGGAGCGCGATGCCGCCGACGCCGCGGCGCTTCGGCACGACGGTTTCGATCTCGCCGTTCGGGCTGCGGCGATAGACGCCGCCGTTGTGGACGTCGCTGAAGTAGAGGCGGTCTTCCGCGTCGACTCGCGGTCCTTCGACCAGGGTGTAGCCGGATGCCAGGAGTTCCATGGGGCGGGCACTGTAGCAGCGGCTTCAGCGCGCCTGGGAGCCTGCGCGGCAGAAACTGGGTGCGCCGGCGTCCTCGCCGGCATCCGGCGCGAAGCGCTGGCTTCTGGACCTTCGGCCGCGCTAGCGCCAGCGGAGGCCGAGCCAGGCGGCGGGGTGCAGGAAGATCAGGACCGTGATGATCTCGAGCCGCCCGATCCACATGTTGAGCGAGAGATACACCTTGATCCCCGCCGGGAAGTGGGCGTAGTTGTCGAACGGGCCGACATCCCCGAGCCCGGGGCCGATGTTGCCGAGCGTGGCGATGCTGGCGGTCACGGCGGTCTCCATTCCCACGCCGGTCAGCCCGACCACTCCGACGCTCAGGGCGAACAGGACGAGGTAGAGCAGAAGGAAGGAGACGATGGCGTGGATCACATCCTCCGGGACCCGGCGGCCGTCGAGTCGCAGGGGCCGCACCGCGCGCGGGAAGACGGTGTGGAACAGCTCGAGCAGAGATGACTTGGCGATCAGCCAGATACGCACGAGTTTCGGCCCGCCGGCTGCCGAACCGCCGCAGCCGCCGCAGAACATGAGCAGCAGGAGAATCGTCTGGCTCGCTCCCGACCAGAGCGCGAAGTCCTCCGTGGCGAAACCGGTCGTGGTGATGAGGGTCAGCGCCTGGAAGCCCGCTCGCCTCAGAGTCTCCTCGGACAGCGCTCCGGCCCTGATCCAGTCCCACAGGGCTACCTCGTCGCTCTTCAGCGTGCACGCCAGGAGCAGGGTCGCAACGAGGACGATCAGGAGGTAGAGGCGGAACTCCTCGCTGCGCAGCAGGGTCAGCGGCCGCCCCCGGATGGCCTGGAACTGGAACGCGTAGTTGGCGCCGGCGAGGAGCATGAACGCCATGACCGTCCACTCGATCGCGGGGCTGCTGTACCCCGCGATACTGCTCGGATGCGGTGAGAAGCCGCCCGCCGAGACGGTCGAGAGCGAGTTGCAGACGGCGTCGAAGAGCGGCATGCCGAGACGGACGAGGAGTCCGGTCTCCAGGACGGTCAAGCCGACGTAGAGGGTGTAGAGGGCCACGGCCGTGTTGCGAATGCGGGGCGTGAGTCGCTCCTCCGTCGGACCGGGAGCCTCGGCGAAGAACATCTGGCGGCCGGCGATGCGGAGCGCGGGCAGGACCGCGATGAAGAGGGCGATGATGCCCATGCTCCCCACCCACTCGCTCAGGCTGCGCCACAGCAGCACGCCCTCGCTGGCCGCGTCGAAGTCGGTGAGGATCGTGGCGCCGGTCCCGGTCAGGCCGGACATCGACTCGAACAGCGCATCGGCGGGATCGAAGCCGTTCACGACGTAGGGAGCGGCGCCGATCAGGACCAGCAACAGCCAGGACATGCCGACGGTCGCGAGCCCTTCCATGCGTCGCATCTCCAGGCCCCGCCCGGGCAACAGGCGAGACCCGAGTCCGAGCAGGATGGCCACGACCGCGGCGCCGAGAAAACCCGTCGCGCTGCGGCCGTTGCCATAGGCGGCTTCGACCGCGGAGGGCGCGAGCAGGACGACGCCGAAGCAGCCGACCAGGGCCAGGGTCGTGCGAAGTACCAGTGAGCCGCGCACGCTCGCTCGCGCCGCCCGTCAGGCCGCCCCGGGCGTCAGGCCGAAGGTCGGTCCGACGAGTCCCGAACTCTCCGTCGTGGTCACGATCAGGAGACGGTCGCCCGGCCGCACCTCGTCTTCGCCGCCGGGCACGATGGTGTTGTACTGGCGCAGCACTCCGCCGACGATCACGCCGTTCGGCATGTCCATCTCCTTCAGGCGACGGGCCTCGAAGTCCTCCGGAACGACGACTTCGACGACTTCCGCGAGGCCGTCCTCGAGCGTCGCGCGGTACTCCAGCCGGGGCGCCTGGATCTGGTGGAGGACCTCGGCGATCGCGGCGGATCGGGCGTTCAGGGTGACGTCGATGCCGACCCGCTCGAACAGGGCGCTGCTGGTTTCGTTGCTGACGCCCGTGACCACCTTCGGGATCCCGAGCTGCTTCGCGATCAGGGAGCAGAGCAGGTTGGTCTGGTCGTCGCCGGCCATGGCAACCAGCGCATCGCTGCGGGCGACGCCGATCTCCTCCAGCAGCCTCAGGTCTGTTCCGTCGCCGTGGAAGACGATCGCCCGGCCCACCTGGTCGGCGATGTCCTCGCAGCGCCGTCGCGAGGACTCGATGATCTTCACTTCCGGCCACAGGCCGCTGGTGAGTTCGCGCGCGAGGAGTCGGCCGGTGCGGCCGGCGCCGACGATCGTCACGCTGCGGACCACGGTTTCGGGAGCGGCGAAGAAGCGCTTCGCCACCTGGCGAAGCGGTGTGCGCCGGCCCATGAAGAGCACCTTGTCGCCGGCTTCCAGGCGGTCCAGTCCGCGTGGCACGATCAGCTTGCCGTCGCGTACCCGGCTCACGATGAGGGTGTTGCGCGGCAGGGGCGCCTCGGCGAGGGTGGGACCGCAGAGCGGAGAGTCGGCCTCCAGCCTGTACTCCACGAGCCAGATGCGGCCGCGGTGGAAGCTCTCGACATCGAGGGCCCGAGGCTCGAGCACGATGCGGCCGATCTCCCGGGCCAGCGACCACTGCGGCCAGATCAGGTGGTCGATGACCTCCTCGAGAGTGGTCTGCTCAGGGTCGTTGAAGCTCTCGTGGTGCTCGTCCTGCGTGATGAAGCAGTACGTGGTGCATTGCGCCCGGCCGCGCGCCGCCAGACAGGCGATGATGTTGCGCTCGTCGGAGTCGGCGCAGGCGACGAAGGTGTCGCGGTCGGAGAGCCCTACGTGCTGGAGAACGGACCGGCTGGCCGCCGGTCCCACCGTGATCTGCAGGTCGAGGTTCTCGAACCGGTCGCGGGCGGCCTCCGTCGGCAGGATGACGAAGACGTCCTCCTCCCGCGCAAGGGAGGACGCAAGCAGGTACGCGATGTCGCCGCCACCGGCGATGACGACAGCCACGCGGTCCACGATACCGGAGCGGCGCCCGCGGGCCGCGTTGCGAGATCTAGAAGATGCGCGAGAAGCCGCCGCTCTCGCTGCTCAGCCTCGAGTTGACGACGTTGTTATAGATCGAGCCGAAGGTGTACCGGAGCTGGATGCCGCCGCGGAAGGAGAGGTCCGTCTCCAACTGCCGTCTGGCGACCAGGACCTCGGCGTCCGTCGCGCCGCCCTTCGGCAGGTAGATCTGATCCCGGATCCGCGACACGCCGGCGTAGACGTCGAAGCTCAACCCGCGCACGATGTGGTACTCGATATCGGTACTGAGCTCGATCCGGCTGCGATCGAAGTCGTCGATGAAGTGGCTGTACTGGAGGTCGAGGTGGGCCTCGCCCCAGGGCCGTTCCATGCCGAAGGCGATGTACGCGCCCTGGTCCGTGTAGGTCTCCTCCAGCTTGTCGTAGACCGTGACCTCCTCATAGTCGAGACGGGTGCCCCCGATGAAGTAGGCGAAGGTGAACTCGCGTTCGGACGACTCGCTGTAGGGGAAGTAGTTGTACTCGATGGCCGCTGCCGCGCGGTAGGAGTTGTCCAGATTCAGGAAAGTGGAGCGCCTGCTGCTGGCGCCGACGCCCACGCCCCAGTGCGGGGCCAGGGTACGGATCACCTGGCCGAAGTAGCTCGTGCTCCGGGAGACGTTCTTGAAGGTGCTGCCGTCCTCGAACTCGAAGTTGCTCTCCCGGTAGGAGTAGAAGACGCCCATTCCCATCCGCCACAAGTCCGTGGTGCGGCCCGCCGAAGCGCTCGTCTGGTAGGACTGCGAGTCCCTGCGATCCTCGCTTCGGAAGTCGGTGTTCAGGCGCAGGCGGTAGACCCAGTGGTTCCAGGGGTCGTCCACCACCAGGGTGTGTGGCTCGTCCTCCGCTTCCCCGTTCTGGAACTCCACGACGAGTCCTGCGGCCTGCGGCGTCTCCAGCACGTAGCGCACCAGACCCAGTTCGAGGAGGCGCTGGATGCCGCGCCGGCGTTCGTCGTCCGTGTCGGTGTACGACGACGCGTGAATCAGCCTCTGATCGGTGCCTTCGAAGCGCTCCAGACCAATGAAGTTGAACGTGTACTCGCGCGAGTTGCCGCCGCCCTGGATGGTCACGAGGACGTGGACTTCGGCGTCCTGGCGATCGCGCACCCAGTTGACGTAGGTGATCTGGGTACGCAGGAACGTGAAGTCGCAGCCCCAGTCGCAGTCGAGGTAGAGACGCAGTGCTTCCGTGCCGTCGGTGGTCTCGAGTGCCGGTGCCGCAGCCTTTGCGGGCCCGGTCAGGCCGGCGAGAGCGAAAAGTGACAGGATCGGGAAGATCGAACGCCAGGCGCGGCGTTGTCGATCCCGAACCGGATTCCGAAACGCCTCGCCCCGGTGTCTTCCAACGTCGCTATGATGCCGGGTCGACTCCCGTGGCTTCCGCGATGGCATCTGTTGCGTGGCCTCGTGGCGGCTTCGGTGGTTGGGCGAAGGGCGGCGGCTGAGTGCCGGTGGAAAGTAACACAGCGAAGAGAGAGACTTGCAGGCGTGAAGCGGCTTCCGTGTGACCAGCCGTCCGACCGGCGGGGAGATTCCCGGTGAGCGTCTTCGATTCCGCCCCGTCAGGCGCCGTTCCTGTGCGCGAAACACGGCCCGCGAGCGAACTCTGGCGCCGTGTCAAGGCCCTGATCAAGTGGCCGTTCTACGTCGTCTACCAGCGTCGGCTCGAGTCCAAGGTGCGGACCTGGCGCCTGCCCCAGCACATCGGCCTGATCATGGACGGCAACCGGCGCTTTGCGCGCCAGCAGGGGCTGGGCAACGTCAGCGCGGGCCATTTCAGGGGCGCCGAGAAGCTGTGGGAAGTACTCAACTGGTGCTACGAGGCGGACGTCTCGACCGTCACGGTGTGGAGCATGTCGCTCGACAACTTCAATCGCTCCGCGAAGGAAGTGCAGGCGCTGTTCGATCTGTTCGAGGAGAAGACCCGGGAACTCACGAACCACGACGACGTCCATCAGAAGGGCATCCGGGTGCGGTTCCTGGGACAGGTCGAACTTCTGCCGGAGAGCCTCCAGACCGCGATCCGGGAGGCGGAAGCGGCCACCAGCGGCTACGACCGCTACCGGCTGAACATCGCGATGGCCTACGGCGGCCGGGAGGAGATCGCGAGCGCCTTCCGCAACTATCTGCTCGACAACTCGGCGGTCGGCAAATCACTCGACGAGGTCGCGGACGAGTTCAGCGCCTCGTCGATCGAGCGCTACCTCTACACCTCCGGCCAGCCCGAGCCCGATCTGATCCTCCGCACCAGCGGCGAGGTTCGCCTGAGCGGCTTCCTGCTCTGGCAGAGCACCTACTCGGAGTACTACTTCTGCGACACGCACTGGCCCGCTCTGCGTAAGATCGACCTCCTGCGCGCCTTGAGGTCGTACAGCAGCCGCCAGCGCCGCAGAGGACGTTGAGAGTCGGAGACACCAGGAACACCGGACAGCCGCGGTAGTCGCCCGACCGTGACCTGCGGTCGGGCGAAGTAGCGACTGGGAGTAGCAAGTGAACAAGACAGCACGCAAGTTCTTTACTGATCTGTTGGCCGCGCCGAGCCCCTCGGGCCACGAGGAGCCGGTACAGGAAGTCGTGCGCGCCTACGCGGGCAAGTTCGCCGACGACGTTTCGACCGACGTTCACGGCAACGTGATCGCGGCGGTGAACGTCGAGGCCGGCGAGAAGCCGGACGGTCGCCGCGTGCTGTTCGCGGGCCACTGCGACCAGATCGGCCTGATCGTCAGCTACATCGATGACAAGGGCTTCCTGTGGGTGCAGCCGATCGGCGGCTGGGATCCGCAACAGCTCATCGGCCAGCGGATGACCGTGTGGTCGAAGGACGGTCCGGTTCCGGCGGTCATCGCCCGCAAGCCGATCCACCTGCTCGACATGGAGGAACGCAAGCGGGTGGTCAAGATGGAGAACCTCTGGCTCGACATCGGCGCGACGGATGGCGACGACGCGAAGAGCGCGGTGCGGGTCGGCGATCCGGTGACGCTTGACCTCGGCTTCCAGGAGATGCGCAACGGCCTGGCGAACGCCCCGAAGATGGACAACACGACCGGCCTGTGGGTGGTCATCGAGGCATTGCGGCGCGTCGCCAGGAAGAACCCGAAGGTGGCTGTGTACGCGGTGTCGACGGTCTGCGAGGAGATCGGTCTGCGTGGCGCTCGGACCAGCACTCACGGCGTCGACCCCGACGTGGGCATCGCGGTCGACGTGACACACGCGACGGACTGCCCGACGATCAGCAAGCGACAAGAGGGCGACCTGAAGCTGGGCGGCGGGCCGGTCATCGTTCGCGGCCCGAACATGAACCCGAAGGTCAGCGACCGCCTCGAGGCAGTCGCGGAAGCCGAGAAGATCCCGTTCCAGTTGGCGGCGCTCGGCCGGGCGGCGCCGAACGACGCGAACTCGATTCAGATCACCCGCGCGGGCGTCGCGACCGGGCTGATCAGCGTCCCGAACCGCTACATGCACAGCGCCGTCGAGACGATCTCGCTGGACGACATCGATCACTCGGCCGATCTGCTCGCGGGCTTCGCGGCGTCTCTCGAACCTGACGAATCGCTTATCCCCTGAGCCGGTCTCGTGCGCTCGGCGACGCAAATTCGTAGTATTCGCCGCCACACCAACGCAAACTCGAAGGAAGGGGTCGTAGGCCATGCCGATGAAGAATCGTCTGCGCGACAAGATCGACAAGGGGGAGCCGGCGCTCGGCGCCTGGCTCGCGTTCCCGGACACGCACAGCGCCGAGCTGATGTCGCGGCTTGGCTTCGACTGGGCGACGATCGACATGCAGCATGGCCTCGTCGACTACCAGCGCGCCACCGAGATGCTGCAGGCGATGACGGCGTCGGACACGACGCCGATCGTCCGGGTGCCGTGGAACGAGCCCGGGATCATCGGCAAGATGCTTGATGCCGGCGCCCACGGGATCATCATTCCGATGGTGAACAGCCGTGCGGAGGCGGAAGCCGCGGCGGCCGCCTGCCGGTACCCGCCGCGCGGGAAGCGCAGCTTCGGTCCGTTCCGCGCCGGTCTGCTCTACGGCGGGAACTACCTGGAGGAAGCGAACGAGCAGATCTACTGCATCCCGATGATCGAGACCCAGCAGGCGCTTGACAACCTCGACGACATCCTCTCCGTGCCGGGCCTCGACGGCGTCTACGTCGGGCCGAGCGACCTCAGCGTGTCGCTGGGGCTACGGCCGGCGGCCGATCAGGAGGACGAGAAGTTCACCGCCGCGATCGAGAAGATCCTCGACGGCTGCAAGCGTCACGGTCTGTTCGCCGGAGTCGCCGGCACGGTCAAGGAGGCCCCCAAGCGGATCAGGCAGGGATTCCGCTTCGTCGAGGTGGCGCGCGACGGCGGTTCGATGGCCAAGGCGGCGCTCCAGGATCTGCGGACGGTGCGGGCGTCGATGGAGGACTCCTGAGCCCCGGCCCCGGGAACGAATTCGCGAGCACGAGCGTTTTCCATACAGCGGCGGGTTCCGGAGACGGGGCACGGCGCGAAGGTAGACTGGCGTGAGCCGGGTGGAACGAACGCGGAGACACGAGAGGAATCGAACGATGTCGAGAATGAAGCTCTGGTTGGTGGTCGGTCTGGCACTGGCGGTCGTGGCGCCGGCCCTTGCCGAAGACGGGGAAGAGAAGAAGGTCCGCAAGATCCAGGTGCAGAAGGTCGTCGAGTGCGCGGACGGCGAAGACTGCGAAGAGCAGGTGAGCCGCCGTTTGATCTTCGTTGGCGACGATGGCGACGTCCAGGTTCTCCAGGAGGGCGACGGCGACAACGAGTGGGTTGCCGAGGTCGAGGAAGGCGCGCGCGGCGTCGTCATGATCGAGGCACACGAGGCTGACGGCCACGACGTAGTCTTGATCGAGGCACACGAGGCTGACGGCGAAGCCGGCGAGTCGATCCGGCACCGTGTGCACCGCGTGATGCAGCGGCTCGGCGAGCGCGGTTCGCGGCTGCACCTGCGGCACGGCGGCGGCGCGTTTCTCGGCGTGCAGCTCTCCGATCTGACTCCGGAGCTTCGCACTCACTTCGGCGTCCCCGAGGACGCGGGCGTCATGGTCGGCAAGCTCGTCGACGGCAGCCCGGCCTTCCGTGCCGGCCTCGAGGTCGGCGACATCGTCACCGCCGTCGACGGCGAGCCGGTCGCATCCGCAGCGGCGCTGGCGCGCGCCATTCGCGGCCACGAGGATGGCAACACCGTCGTGCTCGAGGTCTGGCGCGATGGCCGGATGCAGAAGATCAGCGCCACGCTGGAGGAGCGGGAGCGACGCGTCGAGATGTCCCGCGCGGTCTCGGCCGCCTCCGACGGCCAGGCCGACGCCCGCGTGATCGAGGTGACCGTCGACTGCGAGGATGGCGACGACTGCACGGTCGATGTCGAGAACGCGAACTCCTTCGAGTTCGCGGCCTCGGCCTGCGGCGACTCCGGCGAATGCGAAGTGAACGTCGACTGCACGGACGGCGACTGCGCCTGCACCGTGAACGGCGAGGCGGCCGACTGTTCCGAACTCGGTTTCTGATCTCAGGCCGTTGTTACGATCCGCGCGATGCGCGCGGGCGTTTATCGCGGCCCCGGTGAAGTAGCGCTCGTCGAGCGGGCGCTACCGGAACCGGGCCCGGGCGAGGTTCGGCTTCGGATCACCGCCTGCGGTTTGTGCGGGACCGACCTGCATCTGGTTCACAGTCCGAAGCCGATCATCGAACCGGGCTCGATCATGGGCCACGAGATGGCCGGTGTTGTCGACGACCTGGGAGCAGGTGTCTCAGGCTTCGAAGCGGGAGAACCGGTCGTCGTGGAGCCACTCGCATCCTGCGGTGACTGCGACCCGTGCCGCGAGGGCCGGGACTCGATCTGCCGGGAACTCGAGCTCTACGGCCTGCGGCGGCCGGGCGGCTTCGCGGATGCCGTCGTTGTGCCGGCCCATCGGTTGTACCGCGTTCCAGATTCGTTGCCGCCGTCTCTTGCCGCCCTCGCCGAACCCTTTGCGGTCGGGGTCCATGGACTTCGGCTCGCGGGCGTGGACCGGGAGAAGCCGCCGGCGAAGCTGCTGGTCCTGGGTGCCGGTTCGATCGGTCTCGCGGTGGTCGCGGTGGCCCGGGCCTGGGACTTCGGTCACGTGGCGATCACGGCCCGTCACCCGCACCAGGCCGCGTCTGCGAAGCGGCTCGGCGCGCACGAGGTGCTGGACGCCGGCTCTCCAGAAGAGTTGACCGGATACGACGCTGATCTCGTGGTCGAGACGGTAGGCGGCCTGGCAGACACGATGACGGCGGCGGGGATCGCGCTCGCACCGGGCGGCACGATTTGCGTACTCGGTGTGTTCATGGGCCTCCTGACCCTCGACCCCCTCGTGCTGCTCGGCAAGGAAGCGCGCCTGCAATGGTCGAACTGCTACTCGCGGCGGCCGGGGGAAGTCGACTTCGCCGAGGCGGTGGACATACTGATTGCGGGTGGGAACGGCTACGACAGCCTGCTCACCCACCAGGTGCCGCTGGATGAGATCGAGCGCGCCTTCGAGATCGCGGGCGACAAGCGCTCGGGCGCGGTCAAGGTGACCGTCGTTCCCTGATTTCCGAAACCAACCGATGGAGCACAGACGATGAGCGGAAGACTCGAAGGGCGCGTGGCGATCGTGACCGGCGGCAACAGCGGCATCGGCGCCGCCACCGCCACGACCTTCGCCCGGGAAGGCGCCCGCGTGGCGCTGATGGCACGGCGCGAGCTGGAGGGTGTCGAGGTCCAGGATGCGATCCGGGCTGCCGGCGGCGACGCGAAGTTCCTTGCCTGCGATGTTGGCGATTCCGAGGCTGTCGAAGCGGCTGTCGCCGCGGCGGTCGACCACTTCGGACGCGTCGACATCCTCTTCAACAACGCCGGCGGCGGAGCAGGCGAGAACTTCCCCGACGAGTCGAACGAGGTTTGGGATCGAGTCATCCGGGTCAACCTGACGGGCACCTTCTACATGTCGAGGGCGGTCTGGCCGCATCTCCTGGCAGCCGGCGGCGGCGCGATCGTCAACATGTCGTCCCTGGCGGCGACCACGGGCTTCAGCGAGGCGATCCAGGAACTGGCCGGCGGACTGCCATCCTCGTCGTACTACGCGGCGAAGGCGGGTGTCGACGCGTTCACTCGCTACCTGGCGAGCATGGGCGGACGCCACGGCATCCGTGCGAACTGCGTGCGGCCGGGACAGGTGATCACGCCCGGCGCGACGAATCCGGCCGGCGACCACTGGTTCAAGCCGATGTTCGAACACATGCAGATCATTCCCGGTCCTGGCATGCCCGAGGACGTCGCCAACGTCGTGCTCTTCCTGGTCTCGGACGAGGCCCGGTTTCTCACCGGTGAGATGGTGAACATCGACGGCGGCATGCCGCGCAAGCTGTAGCCATGTTCGGCCGCGCGCCGGCCGAGTTCAGACCTCCGGCCAGTTCGGGTGCCAGGGACGGGCGCGCTCGAACAGGCGGGCGGCCCGGAGCACCAGGTCGTCCCGGTGTCGCGGTCCGACGATCTGCAGGCCGACCGGCAGGCCGGCGTCGGACAGGCCGGCGCGCACCGTCGCCGCCGGGTGGCCGGACATGTTGAACGGAATCGTGAACGCCGCGACGCCGGCCGGCACCTGCTCCCTGCCCTCGGTTTGGGTCGGGAAGGGACCGCGCGCGGGCGGCGGGTCGTAGGGCACCGTCGGCGTCAGCAGCAGATCGAAGCGATTGAAGACCTCGCTGCACCAGAGATTCAGCTGAGCCCGTTCACGCGCCGCGGCGCCGAACGTCTCGGGCGTCATTTCCCAGGAGCGCTCCAGCGCCTCCGCGAACGAGTGCGTCATGTCCTGGCGCCGGTTGCGAAGCGGCTCGTGGATCTGGCCGGCGATCAGGAAGTTGCCGAGCGTGCCCCAGGCCGCCGTGAGCATCGGTGGGCCGCCGGGGACGTGGTCCTCGAGCGGTTCGACCGAAAGGCCGGATTGATCGAACGCAGCCGCCGCGTCCGCGGCCACGCGTGCGACGTCCGATTGGACCCTTGCGTATCCGAGGTCCGGTGACCATGCGATGCGGACGGAAGACGGGAGGCCCGACTCGAGCACTTCGCGGTAGCTCAGACCCGGGTGGGGCAACGAGCCCGGATCGCAGGGCGAGGGGCCGGCGACCAGGTCGAGGAACAGGGCCCCGTCCTCCACTGTGCGGGTGAGGGGACCGTAGACCGCGGTGCTGCCGTAGTCCCAGGCCTTCATTGGCCCGCGCGGTATCCGGCCCTGGCTGGGCTTCAGGCCGAACGCGCCGGTGAAACTGGCTGGAATCCGGATCGAGCCGCCGCCGTCGGAGGAGGTGACGAGTGGCAGCACTCCACCCGCCAGCACCGCGGAGGAACCGCCGCTCGAGCCGCCGGGAGTGCGCTCCAGGTTCCAGGGCGAGCGCGTGACACCGAACAGGGGGTTCTTGGTGATCGCCGTGAACCCGAACTCGGGAGTGTTCGTCTTGCCGACGACGATCGCCCCGGCGCCTCGCAGCCGCGCCACCTGGGTCGAATCGGTGTCGGCGACCTGATCGCGGAACACCCGCGAGCCCATCGACGTCACCATGCCGGCCACGTCCTCGAGGTCCTTGACGCCGAGGGGCACGCCCTCGAGCGGCCGCGCGTCGCCGGCGGAGCGTCGCGCGTCGGCCGCTTGGGCGTCGGCCAGCAACTCTTCGCGCGGACGCTGGCTGACGACGGCGTTCAGCTTCGGGTGCGTGGCCTCGATGCGATCCAGCGTCGCGTTCATCAACTCGGCGGAGGAGATCTCCCGCGCCGCCAGAAGGTCGAGGAGCTGGATCAGGCTGAGGCGTTCGAGGTGCATGCCGAACCTCCGGGCTGGTCGTTTGGAGCGCGGAGAATAACCGGCAGGGCCAGCAGGAGCAGCGCCCAGCGCTGAATCTCCGTGTCGCGCCAGTTCGCTTCGAAGAGACCGGCCACATTCAGCGCCAGGAGGGCGAACAGGACGCCCAGGTAGAGGTCGGCCCGCGGCCCGGCCCGGCCGCCTTCGCGGCGATAGCCCTCGAACGCCACCGCTGCCGCCGCGGCCATCAGCCAGAGATAGGCGACCAGGGACGGTATGCCGCGGCTCGCGGCCATGTGGACGAACGTGTTGTGCAGGTGTTTCACACGCGCCCGAACCGACGTCGGATGCCGGTAGACCGGATACCACTCGCGGACCATGGCCGGGCCGATGCCGGTAAGGGGTCGATCGACGATCATCTGGCCACCGGCCCAGAGCATGCACAACCGGTCGTAGTTCGAGGGATAGCGGACCTCCGCCATCGAAGTCGCTCGCTGCCAGTAGGTCGGCCACACGGTAGGCGCCACGGCGGCCAGCGAGGCGGCGGCCAGGACCAGCGCGGCGGCGAAACTCAGGAAGACGCGGCGGCGCTGAAGGGCCATCGCCGCTATCGCGAGAGCGAAAGCGCCGAGCCAGGCGCTGCGGGTCTGGGTCAGGACGAGCGTGCCGCCGACGAGCGCCAGACCCACCCAGTTGACGCGCGAGCGCCAGCCGCCCGCGCTGCTGAGGCGGCCGGCGATCAGCGCGAGACCGAGCAGCAGGACGCCGGAGAAGGTCATGTAGTGCGAGAACGGACCGGGAATCCGCTGGTGGAGGGGGCCGTAGTCCGTGAACGCGAACTGGGTCAGGCCGTAGACGGCGAGCACGGCCGAGATCCCGACGACGGATGCGATGGCGACCCGCACCTGGCGCTCGCCCCGAACGAGCAGCAGTGCCAGCGGCAGTGTCAGGACGGAGAAGAGCGTGGACAGTTCGCCCAGGCTGGTCGCCGGCCCGTAGGAGAAGACGGCCGAGAGCACGAAGCAGCCGGAGTAGACGGCGAGGGGGAGCAGGAGCCGCCGCCTCCGTCTCCTGTCTTCGTCGCCGTTCGCGAAGTGGAGCCGCCGTCGCCGGACGGCTGCCCAGATCAGGGTGAAGAAGAGCAGGAAGTTCGACAGTGCGATGCCGAACGTAGTGACGAGATGGCTCACGAAGAGCCAGAAGCCCGCGTTGCCCTCCGCCTCGCGGCACGGCCGGATCAGGGCGCGCTCGATCGCCCCCATCGCCGCTCGTGCCCCGCTCATTCCGGCAGTCTACGTTCCTCGGTGCCTATCTTCCCCGACTCCTCACTCCCGTGACTGTCAGCCCCGCCCGCGACACCTCGACCTGAATGTCCCGCAGCCCGTCGGCGCGCGCCTCGACTCCGGGCGGCGGTTCGAAAGCGATCAGGTACTGGGAGCGGAGATCGCGCTCGATCTCCCGGTAGATGCGGTCCAGGTCCTCGACGGAAGCGGCGGCGTGGTAGCGGCCGCCGGTGCGATCCGCGAGGCGTTCCAAAGCCTCGGCAGTGGCCGGGTCGTTGACCCGCAGGGCGATCGGATAGACGACGACGCCGGCCAGTTCGACCTGCGCCAGCACGGTCTCGAAGTCGAGATTGCTGTCCGTGTCGGCGCCGTCGCTGAGCACGACCAGGGCACGCCGGTCGGGACGACCGGCGAAGGACGAGACGGCATAGGCGATTCCGTCGTAGAGCCGGGTGGAGCCCCATGCCCGCAGGGCCTCGGCGGCGTAGTGGAGCAGGCGCGTGTCGCCTGAGAAGGGCGCCAGACGGTCAAGGTCGTGGTTGAAGACGATGAGGCTGGCGGCGTCGCGATCGGTCAGGATGCCCTCGAAGAAACGCTGGGCACTGGTTGCGGCGACGCGGACGCCGCGGCCCATGGAACTCGAGATGTCCATCAGCAGTGCCACGGTGAGTGGTCGGTCGGCGAGGTTCCGGAAGTCGCGGATCCGTGCTTCGACGCCCCGGTGCAGTACGCGGAAGTCGACTGCGTCGAGTCCCGTTGCGGGCCCCGCCCGCCGGCCTCCGACCGAGACCAGCAGGTCGACGAGGCGCACCTCGATCTCTTCCGGTGCTCCCGACCCGAGGAAGACGAGGTTCTCGACAGTCTCGCCCGTGCGGAGCGTTGCGGCCGCCCGAACGAAGCTCAGGGGCAGGCGCGGTCCGGCCGGAACCCGGCAACGGAAGGGCGGCGACGTGATGGTCTGGAGGAGTGCGGCGTCCAGATGGCAGTCGACGCGGTCGAGTTCTCGGCCGGACGGGACGTCGACGCGCACGGACAGGTCGAGCGCCTCCTCGATGAACGTCGGATCCGGACGCTCGAGCGCGATGGAGAACGGGTGTTCTTCCCGCTCGATCTCCAGTGCGTGACGTGCCAGGAGCCCTCCCGCGGCGTCGTGTCCCTGGACCTCGATCCGGTGGCGGCGGCTCGGCAACTCGAGGTCTCGCACGAAGGGAGGGGCGTGGGCGGTTGCGACCGTCTCGCCGTCGCGCAGGAAGACGACCCGAGCGACGGCCGGGCTGGCGACGACACGGGCGGTGACGGTCGAACCGAGGACGCGGCCCTCGGGCGCCAGCAACTCGACGCTCGGCAACTGGTTGAGCACGATCGTCTCGCGACGGCTCAGGAGGCCGAGGCCCGGGACGCCGGGCGGCACGTCGAGCGCCGGCACCTCGAGCGCGCGACTCATCCGGAGCAGCCCGCGGCTCAGGTGATCCTCGGCGCGGATCTCGAGTCGGTAGTCGCCGGCCGGCAGCCGCCGGTAGAAGTCGAGAGCGATGTCCGCGCTTCCGCCGCTCACGTGATGGGTGACGACGAAGGCGTCGGCCAGCCGGTCGCGCAGGAAGACGTCGCCGGTGATCGTCACGCGATCGAGGATCTGGCCGGCGCCGATCGCGGCAAGGTGGTCGGGAGGCAGCCGCAGCCGACCGCGCATCGCCGTGCGCCGGTTCTCGCTGCCGAGGGGTTCGAAGTCGAGCGCGACGCCCGGCAGGGCCATGGTGTGCGCGTCGAGCACTGCTTCGACGCGAAGGAAACGGTCGACCCAGCCGGCGTCGGACGTCGCGGCGGCCCAGCCGAGCCGCTCGATGAACTCTCTCCAACTCACGGCGCGGCCGAGCCGCCGCTCCAGGCGGCCTCGCTCGGTCGGGGTCAGGCAGCGTCGGCGTTCCGCCTGGTCCAGCACGCGGAGAGCGCCGGCCGGTTGTGTCGCGGCATCGTCGTTCGCGCTCTCCGGCCGTTCCCGGTCGAAGGTCAGATCAACGCCCGAGTCCGGCGACCACAGCCGCATGGACCGCGGGTCGAAGTTCACCTGCTGCACGAACGCCAGGACGATTTCGTCTTCGCCTGGCGGCGGCGGTCGACCGAACTGGTGTTCGAGCCGCCAGCCGTCGTAGATCCAGATCTCGATCCGCCGCAGCTCCGACTCGCAGGGTTCGACCGGCTGCCGGAATCCGGGTTTTCCGGCCAGAAGCACGGCGCGTGCCATCGCGGGAGACCGCTCCCTCAACTGGTCGCGGGCCTCGCGGTTCTCCTGCCAGCGCTCGAGCAGGCGCTCAGGCCGTGCCGCCCAGAAGCCGCGGAGGAAGCGTTCGCGGGCGCCCGGGCCTTCCAGGCGCTCGAAAGCCCGACGTTCTGCGTCGGCGAGCAGCGGCTCCACTTCGGCGAGCCACTGATCGTAGAAGTCCGTCAGACGAGCCTGCGGCCGGCGGCTTCCCTGGGCCTCGGCCGGTGTCGCGGCGGGGAGCAGGGTCGCGGCGACGAAGAGCGCCGGCGCGACCGCGCCGAAGCGGCCGCACCGGGGATAGATCTGTCTCGAACGGGTCGAGCCTCTACTCCAGCAACGCCTTGATCGCGTCGGAAGGCTCGAAGACGCTCTGGTCGACGTCGTCGAAGGTCACGGAGTCGATGGTCTGGGTGATCTCCATGCCGAAGGACGGGATACTCGTCGTCGTGGATGTCGCGAACATCAGACCGCCGAACTCCTCGTACTCACCAAGGGTAGTGCTGGTCTCCATGGTGCCCATCTCGGTCGTGGTGGTCGCTTCCTCGCCGATCAGCAGGCCGGTTTCCACCGCGAAGTAGCGCGAGGACTCGTTGCCGTCAACGTCGACGAGATCGATCTGGTAGGCGGCTTGGCCGTTCCACTCGGTCTCGCCGATCGCGGTCTGCTCGGAGTAGAGCTCGTCGTACTCCAGGTCTCCGTGGATGCGGGTCTGGTTCTTCAGGGCGCTCAACTCGCCGCCCTCGAGCAGGCGCGGACCCTGCATCGGATCCTCGGACCATCCGATCTCGCCGTTGAACCCCTGGACGTTGTCGCCAAAGCCGGGAATCGAGATCTCGACGATGCCCTTGTCGGGTGCCGCCAGGTAGATCGTCGCCTCGCCGGACATTCCCATCGCCGGCATCTCGAAGGCGCCCTTGATCGTCATCGAGCTGTGCGCGCGGATGGCGCCCTCGCCGCCGATCGCTTCGACGTGACGCGCGATGATCTTCTGTTCCTCGGTCAGCTCTGGCGGCGGGGGAGGCTCCGGCGCGGCCGCGGCCGGAGCGTCTCCGGCTTCGTAGGCGGCGCAGGCGCCGAGAAGCAGGCCGCAGCAGGCGAGTACGAGCAGAGCGTTGCGGCTGGTGGTGTCGATGGTCATGGATGATCTCCTGGGTTCTTTGTGTGTGCGGGTTCGCGGCACGGTCTACTCCGGCAGCAGCGCCTTGATCGCGTCGGAGGGCTCGAAGACGCTCGGGTCGACATCGCCGTAGGTCACCGACTCAACGGTCGTGTTGAACTCCATGGCCATCGAAACGAGGTTGGTGGAGGTCGACGTGGCGACCAACACTCCGCCGAACTCCTGGTAGTTGCCGATGGTGATCTCCATCTCCATCTCGCCCATCGGGCTCGTTTGCGTTCCCTTCGCGCCGATCAAGAGCCCGGTCTCCTTCGCGAAGTACTGGGACTGTTCGTTGCCGTCCAGATCGACGACGTCGAGTTGGTACGCAGCCTGACCGTTCCACTCGGTTTCCCCGGCGGTCGTCTGTTGCGGGAAGAGGTCGGCGCGCTCCAGGTCGGCGTAGAACCGAGCCTGGCGCTTCATCTGGGCCAGCATCTCGCCTTCCAGGATCTGTGTGCCCTGCATCGGGTCTTCGATCCAGCCGATCTCTCCGTTGTAGGCCTGGATGTTCTCGCCCATGCCTGGCATCTCGCCCTTGATGATCATCTTGTCGGGCGCGATGAAGTAGGCCGTCGTCTGGCCGGTGATGCCCATCGCCGGAATCTCGACGCCGCCTTTGACGGTCCTCGAGCTGTGTGCGCGGATCGCTTCCTCGCCGCCCAGGGCCTCGATGTAGCGGGCAACGATCTCCTCGGGCGACGGCAGTTCTTGGTCGTCGGCGAGGAGGGGCTCGGCGGAGAGCGCGGCTCCCAGGAGCAGGATGCAGCCGGCTAGCGAGACAGGCCGACGGCGCTGGACGGGAAGGGACATGAAGAGTCTCCTGTATTGGGTTGTGTGCTGTCGCACTTGACTACGCAGAAGCGGTGATTCGGTTGCGGTCGCCGGTCGGTGAGCTGGAGCCGCCAAACCTGTCGCAGGCTCCTAGCTGGCCCACTTGCGGGCCGCAGCCAGCGCCTCCTCGGACGGCGGCAGGGTCGGCTTCAGGCGCGCGGTGACGTTGAACGGTTCCGTGTCGATCTCGTCGAGTCTCTGCTCGCCGGCGAGAACCGCCCGCTTCCATTCCTGCTGCCGGTCTTCGCGCTCCTGGAACTCGGGCATCACCTCGCGGGCGAACAGCTCCAGGCTGCTCATGATGTCCTCGTGCGTGTTCTTGCCGGCCTGGTTGAGCAGGATGACCTGGTCGACGTGGGCCCGTTCGAGTTCCCGCAGGCGCTCGCGGATCGTCTCCGGCGAGCCGATCAGCTCGCTGTCGGAGCGGCGCCGGCCCTCGGGTGTCTGCTTCCACTCCTGGTAGCGCTCCCAGAAGTTGTTCGACTTGGGCTCGAACGGCCCCTCCTTGTTGTAGAGCTGAAGAGCGAACTGGAAGAAGGTCCAGCCGTCTGCCTTCTGTTGCGCCTCTTCGTCGGTCGGCGCGCACATGAAGCCGCTGACCGTGGCGAGGTTCGGGTTCGTCTGGTAGTCGCAGAGCTTGCGCTGGTCCTGCGTGAACGTGTTGTAGTACGCGTTGACCCAGGCCCGGGCGGAGTCGAGGTCGGCGAACTTGAAGCACAGAGCGCCCATGCCGCGGTGCGCGGCGTAGCGGATCGTGTCGAGTTGCGAACAGGCGACCCAGAGCGGCGGATGAGGCCGCTGCAGCGGCTTCGGGATCACGTTGCGGAGCGGGAAGTCGAAGTAGTGGCCGTGGTACTCCCAGCCTTCGTTCCAGAACATCGGCAGGCAGGCCTGGACCGCCTCCTCCCAGACGATTCGCTTGTCGCGGAAGCTGCGGCCGAAGGGATGGAGCTCGGTGACGCTTGAGCCTTCGCCGAGGCCGAGCTCGACCCGGCCGTTTGAAACCAGGTCGAGCGTCGAAACGCGCTCGGCGACCCTGGCAGGGTGATTCGTCGTCAACTGGACGATGCCGTGGCCGAGGCGGATGTTCTTCGTCCGCTGCGACGCCGCCGCCAGGAACACTTCGGGCGCCGAACTGTGCGAGTACTCCTCCAGGAAGTGGTGCTCCACTTCCCAGGCGTAGTCGTACCCGAGCCGGTCCGCGAGTTCGATCTGCTCCAGCGAGTTCTGAAGCAACCGGTGCTCCGAGTCCGGCCCCCACGGCTTCGGTAGCTGATGCTCGTAGAAGATGCCGAATTTCATAGGCCGCCGACAGTACCACTGCGGAGAGTGCCGGTGGGCCGGCCTTCCGGCCGGCGGCTGCTAGGGTCGCGCGGCGGAGGTACTGGGCAATGGCGGCGATGACGGCGGACGAGATTCGGAGCGCGTGCGAGGAGTTGAAGGGCTGGGAAGCTGATTTGGAAGCCCCGTCCATTTCGAGGGAGTACCAGTTTCCGACCTTCCCGGCGGCGGTGCGCTTCGTCGACTTCGTGGCGGAACTCGCCGAGGCGGCCGACCACCATCCGGATATCGACATCCGATACAACCGGGTCCGACTCACGCTCAGCACTCACTCGGCTGGCGGCGTGACGGAGAAGGACTTCGCACTCGCACGGGCGATCGACCATTGCTGATTCGAGCAAGGACCAGCCCATGACTCAGCCCTTACAGGCGGCGCCGCCGCGGTCTGTTCCCGAGGCGCCCTACTATCAGCCGGTCGGCAACGAGGTGGACCTCTTCCTCGCCGCCCACCGGGCGCGCATGCCGGTGCTACTCAAGGGGCCGACGGGCTGCGGCAAGACCCGGTTCCTGGAGCACATGACGCACCGCCTCTACCGTGGAGGCGGCGCAGGCACGCGCGCGGGCATCGAGACACCGCTCGTCACCGTCGCCTGCCACGAGGATCTGACCGCGACCGACCTCGTCGGCCGCTACCTCCTCGAGGGCGACGACACCGTGTGGATGGACGGTCCGCTGACCCGTGCCGTGCGTGACGGATCGATCTGCTACCTGGACGAGATCGTCGAGGCGCGCAAGGACACGACGGTCCTGATTCACGCGCTGACGGACCACCGCCGCATCCTGCCGATCGAGAAGCGCGGCGAGATCCTGCCGGCGCATCCGGACTTCCTGCTCGTCCTGTCGTACAACCCGGGCTACCAGAGCGTGGCCAAGGACCTGAAACCGAGCACGCGCCAGCGCTTCGTGGCGCTCGAGTTCGACTATCCGCCGCCGGAGATCGAAGCCGAGATCATCGCTCACGAGGCGAACATCGACGTGGCGCTCGGCCGCGACCTGGCCGAACTCGGCAAGCGCATCCGCAACCTGCACCACCGCGGCTTCGACGAGGGCGTCAGCACCCGCCTGCTCATCTACACGGCGCAGTTGATCGCCGGCGGCATCGGCGTGCGCGAAGCCTGCGTCGCCGCGATTTGCCGGGCGATCACCGACGACGACGAGGTGCAACGCGCGGTGACCGAGGTGGCCTCGACGCTGCTGCCTTGACCGCGGTCGCCCTCGACGACGTCGCCCGCGTCCTCGAGATCTACGTCGAGGCGATGTTGGCGCGCCCGGCCGAGGTCCGGCCGCTCGCCGATCTCGAAGGTGGAGACAGGTCGCGCGTGGGGCATCTCGAACTGGAAGGTGCGGCGGCCGCGGGCCGGCCGACGACGGATGGCGCGGCCTTCTATCTGCCGGAGCGGATCGACCGGTTATCGGACAGTCACGGGAACTTCATGGTCTACCGGATGGCGGTACTGCACCAGTTGGGCGGCGTGCTGTTTGGGACGTATCGCCGCGGTCCGGTCCGGTTCGCCGACTTCTTCGCCGGTTTCGACGAGCCGGCCCTTGCCCGGGCGCTGTTCGCACGGCTCGAGGGTGCGCGCATCGACGCGGCTCTCGCGCGCGCCTTCCGGGGAGTGCGCCGCGATCTGCTGCGGCTGATCGACGATGCACTCGATTCGTCGTTGAGTCCTGAGTCGCGGCCGGCGGGGCGCCGGCAACCGCGGAAAGCGGCCCTGTTCGACCTGGCGTGCGAACTCCTGCTGGAGCAGCGGTCCCAACTGCTGGCGAGCGGGAGTAGATCCGATTCCTCGCGATTCGAAGGAGCTGCGGTGCTGCTGAACCCTGGCGCCACCGTCGATCACACCCTGCGCACCGTCAAAGCGCTTTATCCCGCGCTCGCCGCCCTGCGCTCGTCTCCCTCCTCGTCCGAGCCCGTTCTCGCCGGCGACGACGGCCGACCGCGGGATGGCAGCGCCGGTTCGGACGCCGAGGGAGAAGCCCAAACCCTCGACGCGCCGGCCCTCGCACATCACGGCGACCCCGCACCGGAGCGCGTCGAGCTGCGCCGGGAGTGGCAGGAACTCGCATCCGAAGTCGAACTGCGAGACGACGTGGAACCGGGTCCCTTCGCCGCCGGCCTGATGGAGCAGTTGCAGGTCGACGAACTGGGCGTGCTCAGCCTGCAGGACGGCGACCTCTCGGGCACGGCCGGTCTGCCGCTCACCGACCTCGACGTCACGGGTGCGATCGAGGCCGAAGGGGGCGACGACCATGCCGAGTTGATCGAACTCGATCCCGAGGAGTTGGCGGCCCGCCTCGAGGAGCTGTCGAAGCGACTGGAGCGGGAGCTGGCCGAGGCCGGGCTCGACCGGGAGCAGGTCTACTACTACGACGAGTGGGACCACGAACTGGCCGGCTACCGCCGGCGCTGGTGCCACTTGCGCGAGAAGGCGATCGAACCTCCCGGAACGGCCGCGAACGGCGGTGCGGCTCCACCGGACCGGTTCGTCGACGCGACGCGGCGCGTCCACGCCGACCTGTTGCGACGGGTCAGGAAGCAGTTCGAGCTGCTCAAGCCGGAGGAGTTCCGGCGGATGCGGCGCCTGATCGAGGGCGAGGAGCTCGACCTCGACCGGGTGGTCGAAACCCACGTCGACCGCCGCGCCGGCCGGCCGCCGGACGGCGCCGTGTACATGAGCCGCCGCCGCCAGCACCGGGACGTGGCGGCCGCCTTCCTGCTCGACATGAGCGCTTCGACCGACGCGGAGGCGCCCGTGGAGGAGCCCGAGGCGCCCGCGGGCAAGACGCCGGAACCCGAGTACGTCGGCGTGTTCGACGACTTCGACTGGCCCGACAACCCTCAGCCCCTGCCGCCGGGCCGCCGGGTGATCGACATCGAGAAGGAGTCCCTGGTCCTGATGGCCGACGCGCTCGAGACCCTGGGCGACGACTACGCGATCTACGGTTTCTCCGGTTTCGGCCGCAAGGAGGTCGAGTTCTTCGTCGCCAAGGAGTTCGACGATGGCCTCGACCGAGAGGCCGAGGACCGGATCGCGGCGATGGAACCGAAGCGCAGCACCCGAATGGGGCCTGCCATCCGGCACGCGGCCGCCAAGCTCGCCGAGCGCGAGGCGAAGGTCAAGGTGCTGCTCATCCTCTCGGACGGCTACCCTCAGGACTTCGACTACGGCAGCGACCGCGCCTCCCGCGTGTACGGCATCCGCGACACGATGGTCGCCCTCCGGGAGACGGAACGCCAGGGCGTCTCCACGTTCTGCATCACCGTCGACCCCGCCGGCCACGACTACCTGCGCGAGATGTGCCCCGAACGCCGTTACCTCGTCATCGACGAGATCGCCGCCCTGCCGAGCCAGTTGCCGAAGGTGTATCGCGGGCTGACGGCGTAAATCAGCGGGAGAGCACGCCCAGCGGTGGCGCTCCGTCCGGGCTCTCGAACTCGACGTCGAGCAGCATGGCGATGAGGTCGGCGATGTCGGTCAGCTCCATCCGGTGGACGGTGCGGCCGGCTTCGAAGCCGGCGCCCCAGCCGACGAAGCCGGTGAGGATCTCCGGGAAGTCCGTGGGGAAGTGGCCGTGCGCTCCGCCGTCGGTGGGGCGGATGGCGTCTCCGGAGGCGTCTGACCCGAAGCTGACGCCGAGGTTTCCGGCGAGGGCGAGGCGGGCCTCGGGGGCGGCGCCGGCCTGATCGAGTGCGTCGCGTTCGACGACGCGGAACAGGCGGCGCACCGTCTCGGGCAGTTCAACCAGGATCCCCCGTACCGCGCTCAGAGCTTCGGCGTCGGCCTCGTCGCGCAGGTGCATGAAAGCCGCACCACCCGTCGGGTGGAAGGTGGCCCGCCACTCGCCGCGACCGGGCTCGGTACCGTGCAGCCCGGCTTCGGCCAGCCAGACGTTGGGCATGATCTGGGTGTGGAGGTCGACGAAGCCGTGGTCGCCGACGATGACGAAGGCGGTACGGTCGAGGATGCCGGCCCTTGCCGCGGCGTCGCGGACGGCGCCGATCGCGCGGTCGGCGGCCGCGACAGCGCGCCGGGCGCGATCCGACTCGCGGCCATGGGCGTGCTGGGCGGAATCGGTCGTGATCAGGTGGAGCGCGATCAGAGCCGGCCGGTGGGTCTCCAGGACGTACGCGGCCATGGCGCCCGTCGTGTCGTCGCGGGTGATGTGGGCGGAGCCGTAGTTGCGCAGGCTGAGACGGCCCGTGGTCTCCCGCTCGAGTTCCTGCCACAGGCCGGGAGTCGTGCCGTCACGCATTGGGGCCAGCCGGTCGCTGTTCGGGTCGAGCGAGTACGTCTCGGGCACGAAGCGGTCGATCGGAGCGCCGACGGTGACAGGCCACGAGATCGCGGCGGTCTGCTTGCCCGCGGCGCGCACCGCGTCCCAGAGCGTGTCGACCTGAATCGAGGACTCGAACCAGTACCACTCGCCGGTCTGTCCCTCCGGTTCGAACGGCCGGTTGTAGTAGACGCCGTGACGTGCCGGCAGCGCGCCGGTGACGATCGTCGTGTGCGACGGATAGGTGACCGTGGGGAACACTCCGCGCACGCCCTCGGCAAGGGCTCCGTCACGCGCCATTTGCTGCATGTTCGGCGCTGGCCAGGACGAACCGGGGAGGTAGAAGTCCGGCCGCAGGCCGTCGACCGAGACGAGCACGACGTGATCGGCTCGTGGCTGCGCGACGAGAGGCGCCGCGGTCAGCACCAGTGCCACGACTGGGGTGAGCAGTCTCGCTGCTTTCACGATGTCGCCTCCCCGGAACGTAAGCTCCTAGACCGCAGCCGCGAGCCGGCCGTCGTAGATGCTCTGTCGCATCTCTTCCAGCTTGTCGAGGTAGAGCTGTCGATACTCGTCGTAGTCGAGGTCGAACGGGGCCTGACCGCGCTCGAAGCCGGCGAACGTCTGGTTGGGACCGTCCTCCGCAAACGGCCGCATCGCCTCGACCTGCGCCTCGAACTGATCGACCAGGTGCGGATGATCGGCGAGCAGGCGCTGCAGGATGTACACGCCGAAACCGATGTGGCGGGCCTCGTCGCGCTGAATCAGGCGAATCCCGCGGTTGAGCGCGGGCAACTTGCCCGTGCGCTCGAAGATCTTGTAGTAGATCGGATAGCTGGCTTCCGCGCCCACGCCCTCGACGTAGAAGTGGTACAGCATGATGGCGTTCAGCAACGCCTCGGGGCTGTCGTCCTCGAACAGCGCGCGCATCGTCGCCGGCAGCCGCGTCGAGAACATGTCGCCGTGCAGGTTGGGGTAGGGGATGTCGACCCCGAACCGGCCCGGCAGCGCCTCGATCAACCAGGTCTCGAAGAACTGGACGTGGCGGGCCTCCTCGTACATCTGCGCGGTGACGTACATCTCGTCTTCCAGCCGGCCATCCTGACGGAAGCGGAACTGAAGCGGCGCGAGTTCGTGGGTCACGCCGCGCTCGCCGACCCGGAAACCGGAGACGAGGCGGATCAGCAGGTTCCGCTCGTCGTCCGAGAACGACAGCCAGTCGGAGCGCTCCTGCGAGAAGTCGATGTCGGCGGGGTTCCAGGCACGCTCGTGGGAAGCGGTGAAGAGTCGTATCGGGAGCGACGAGTTGTCGAACGGCATCGTGGACCTCCTTGGGGTCGATTCTACCCGCGGCGGCTGGTTCGCGGGTGCCTGAGGCGTCAGTGTCGCCGGAACGCTCGGACCAGCAGCAGCATGGCCACGGCCATCAGGAGCGATCCGCCCAGGAGGGGAGCGCCGGGAAGCTCGAACGGGGCGGCGTCGGAGGTGAAGTAGCTGAACACGCCGCTGGTGAAGACGAGCGGCGCCGCGATCGCCGACAGGCTCATCAGCGACGTGAGCGCCCCCTGGATCTTCCCCTGCTCGGTGGGCGCCACCGTGCCCGCGATGATCGCCTGGACCGCTGGGCCGGCGATGCCGCCCAGCGATCCCGCGAAGATCACCGTCACGAGGACCAGGCCGTTCGGCGCGAGGCCGTAGCCGGCGAAGGCCAGCGTCCCGATGCCAAAGCCGACCAGCACCGCCCGGCGCTCGCCCAGCCAGGTGACCGCGGGTCGCACCAGGAATCCCTGGACCAGGGCCGCCGCAACGCCGACGGCCGCCAGCGCGAGACCGTTCTGGAACTCGTTCCAGCCATAGCGGTGGCTGGTGTAGAGGACCCAGGACGTCTCCAGGCCGCGTTGCGCGAGCGCCAGCAGCAGGAAGGCGACGGCCAGACTGGCGACCAGGGGGTAGGTCCGGAGGTGCACGATGCTCGACACGGGATTCGCCTTGCGGAGTGAAGAGGCGCTCCGGTTCTCCGGCGCCAGCGACTCCGGCAGCACGAGGAAGCCGTAGAGCGAGTTCAGGAGGCACAGGCCGGCCGCTACGAAGAAGGGCAGCCGCAGGTCGATGCCGCCGAGCAGGCCGCCGAAGACCGGTCCGAGGATGAAACCGACGCCGAAGGCGACGTTGACCAGCCCGTAGTTCCGGGCCCGGGTTTCCGGCGTCGAGATGTCGGCGATGTAGGCGTTCGCCGTCGTGATGCTGGCCCCCATCACGCCGGCGACGATCCGGCCGACGAAGAGCCAGCCGAGCGATGGCGCGAAGCCCATGACAAGGTAGTCCATGCCCAGGCCGAACATGGAAAGCAGGAGGATGCGGCGGCGGCCGAAGCGATCGGAAAGCGCGCCGAGGATCGGGGCGCACAGGAACTGCGCCACCGCGTAGCAGGCGGCGATCGCGCCCACGGCGACGGCGGCGGAAGACGTGTCGCCGCCCCGGAACTGCTCGACGAGTTCGGGGAAGACGGGGATGATCAGGCCGACGCCCAGCATGTCGAGCAGGATCACGGCGAAGATGAAGCCGACGCCGGCCTGACGGCGGGGCTGCTCGTTGGGATGAGACGTGGTCATGGTGTGGACCGGCTCCGCCGGTGGGGTTGCCGCGGAAGAGAGCGCGAAATCGCCGTCCCCGGGCCCGGAATCCCGGCGAGGTACTGGAGCGTCGCGAGAGTAGTACGTGGGTCAGGCGTTAGAGTTGACGCCATGCTCCACATCGTCGAAACACGGCAGTCAGGTCGATCCGCAGCCCGTCCTCGCGCTGGCGGCCGGCTTTTCGGCGACGTTCTGTTGCCCCTGGCCCTGGTCGGAGCGATCGCGGCCTGCGGTCCGTCGGAACCTCAGCCGGACGTGGACACGCTGCGCGCGTCCTTCATCGAACAGATCGAGTCGATCGACCTGGTGGCGGACTTCGAAGTCGTTAGCGACGAGCTTCGTTTCGTTCGCCCTGACGGTTCCGGCGAGAACGTCGAGTGGCGGGTGCGGATCGACTCGCTCGAGGTGGAGACGGGGCCAGGCGAGGGGGCGCAGGTGCTGGGTCACGTACTGTCTGCCTGGACCGCGAACGGTCGTGCGATCAGCGTCTGGCAGGGGCCCACAGGGCGGCCCATGACCGACATGCCTCACTGGGTTCTCGACGCCGGTCTGGCGACCGAGTGCCTGGCGCTGTGGGACGAAGAAGCGAAGGCCTGGGGCTGGACGTGACGCGGGTCGCCGTGAAGCGGCGGCTATGATCGAAGGACGCGATGTTCACCCGTCTTGGGAGGGTAGTCGGATGAGGAAGAACGAACGGTTGAGAGCCGTGGCGACGATTGGCGCGCTGGCGCTGTTGCTCGGGCTGGCCGCCGGCGCGGTTCCGGCAGCGAACAACAACGCGAAGGACGCGGACTGGAAGATCCCCCGCACCGCCTACGGCCATCCCGACCTCCAGGGCGTCTGGGCCAACAACAACGGCACCCCGTTGCAGCGCCCCGCCGCCTGGGCCGGCAAGGAGCGCCTGACGGACGAGGAGTTCCAGGAGCTGATGGCGGCTGTCGCCGAGGCGACCAACCCGGGCGCTGACGCCCTGTTCGGCGACCAGCTCGTCCTGGCGGCGATCGAGCGCACCAAGGCGACCTCATACGACCCGACGACCGGCAACTACAACCAGTTCTGGATCGCCGACCGGTACTTCACGAAGCGCACATCGCTTGTCGTCGATCCGCCGGACGGTCTGATCCCGCCCTTCACCGAACCGGCGAAGAAGCGTCTCTGCAAGCGGGTGAAGCACCTGATGGAGCATCCGGCCGACTCCTGGCTCGACCGGCCGATTCCCGAGCGCTGCATCAGCTACGGCGCCCCCTTCATCTTCCCCGGCTACAACGGCTACCACCAGATCTTTCAGACGCCCGACAACGTGGTGATCCACCAGGAGATGATCCACGACGCCCGCGTCATCCGGTTGGGCGACGAGTCCGTTCTCGCCGACGACGTGCGTCTCTGGAACGGCGACTCCCGCGGCCACTGGGACGGCGACACGCTGGTCGTCGAAACCTCGAACTACTCCGAGAAGAACGACTTCATGGGCTCCTCCGAGCAGCTCACGATCACCGAGCGGTTCACCCTCACGGACCCGGAGACCCTGGAATGGGAGGTCACCGTGAACGATCCGGGGACCTGGACGAAGCCCTGGACGGCGTCGATTCCCCTCAAGCGCACCGAGGACGCGATCTACGAGTACGCCTGTCACGAGGGCAACTACGGGATGGAGGGAATGCTCGCCGGCGCCCGCGCCGAAGAGGCGGCCAACAAGCCGAAGCAGCTCGATCCGGGCGTCGTGTTCCGCTACCCCGGACTGGCCTGCGACTTCTAGTGCGGGGTTGTGGGCCTCACCAGGCTAGACGACGGCATCAGGCCCAGCTTCAGCGAATAGCGCGAATCTCGACCCCAGGCAACTCCAGCTTCAGCCAGGCCCGGTCAGCCGTGAGCGCGGGAAGACCGTGGGCGGCTGCGGTGGCGAGACACGCGCGGTCACCGAGTCCAAGGCCCGCCAAAGCTGTTGCGGGCCGAAGCGCTCCGCTGTGGAGCGCCATGTCCGACTCGAAGGGCAGGATGTCGACTCCGAGCGTGGCGAGAGAGTAGGCCACGGCGGGCTCCGACCATCCCATATGGGCGAGCCGAGCGGCAACCTCTTCGACATTGACGGCGGACATCGCCGCGCCGTCCGACAGGGCGCTGAACACCACTTCCGCCCCTGGCTCGTTCTGAATCAGCGCCAGCAGCGCCGATGCGTCGAGCAAAGAGCTAGCCACCGAACTCCTTCCGAGCCTCGGCCCGGCGCTCCGCGATGAAGGCGTCCACATTGCCGCCCTTGCCGCCGCCGTACTTCCTGGCCAAGGCCTGGATCTGCGCCACGGCGGCGTCCAGGGCTGCCTCCGTCGTGGTGATCTTGATCGAGGCGCCCTCGAGCGTCAGGACGACCTCCTGCCGTGGCTGGAAACCGAGCGCCGCACGGAACGCCGCCGGCACCACAAGCCGGCCGGATGCGTCCACGACGGTGGAAGCCGACTCAACGGTCTTGTGCGTATCGTGCGCCATGGAGGACGCACTCTACCATGGTGAGAGCTCCATGGCAGGCAGCTGACAACGGACCAGGACACGCCCCTGCACTCCTGGGCGTCCTGGGATTTCGAAGAGCCTGTGGAATCGGGTGTGGTCGGGCTCTTGCTGGAGGCCGACGCGGATCCGGTGGCGCGGAACGCCGCGGGCGAGACTCCGTGGGACCTCTTGCAGAAGAACCCCGGCCTGGGCTCCGTAGAGGGCTCGCACGACTACCATCTGCTGAATGGTGCCCGCTTCAGCGATCGGCCATAGCCGTTGGCGGAGAACGGCCGTCAGCGGTTTCAGCCGCTGAGCATCTTCTCGCGACGCTCGGCGCGGGCGAAGGTCAAGGCGACGATGGCGGCGATGGCGAGGGCGATGCCGATGCGGTTCTGGACGGCCATCGCGAGCAGCCGATCGGCGTCGGCTTCCTCGACGTACAGCGGATTCCAGAAGGGCGAGACGAGCGGTGCAGCCCCGAGTCGGCTGACGAGGAAGCCCTCCAGACCGAGTACCGCCGTAGTTCCCACGGCGCCGGCAGTCTCGCTGCGGAAGAGGTTGCCGAGGCCCATTGCGGCCACCACGTAGAAGGTGGCCGCCTGCGCGGCGCCGTAGAGGGTCTGGACGACGGGAAAGCCAGTGAAGAACGTGAACGTGAACGCCGCCGTCAGGCTCAGGCTGACAAGCAGCATGAGGAGCGCGGCGGCGAGTTTTCCGAGCCAGACGCGATGTGCGCCGCCCGGTACCGTGTAGGCGATCTCCAGCGTGCGCTGATCCAGTTCGCCGGCGATGATCCGGCCGCCGAGGAAGGCTCCGAGAATCGCTACCGGTACGCCGATCAGCGTGTTCTGTGCAGAGGCAGGTTCGAAGGTCGGCAATCGGCCTGCGATCAGCAGGAGGGCCTGACCGGCGAGCCAGAGCAGCGGAGACAGGAGGAGCAGCCAGTAGCGTCGACCCCCGATCAGCACGGCGGAGTGCCGGAGGACGGTGATCAAGCTATGGCCGCCCCACCTGTCACGGGGCGGCGCCCAAGGGGCAGCTCCACGCGCTCTCAGGGAAAGAGCGCGTCACTGGCGCCGCCGACTGGAAGCCGCAGGGTAGCGCCAGTAGCGGCGTTGGCTACGAGCAGATCGCACCGGCGGCGCCGAAGAGGCCGAGGCCGATGCCTTGACCGAACGGGTCACCAAGCACCGTCGCGACTCGGTACACGAGAATACCTGCGCCCTTGACTGCCTGAGTGCAGGCCCCTCGTCCAGTCACCGAGACCATCTCGGTGTCCGTGAGCGGTTCAAGTCGACTGTCGTCGACGCCAGGCACGTTTGCCTCGGTGAACGCCATCGGCGGTTCCGCGAAGGCGCCGCCGGCACTCAGCGCCAGCGCCGCCACTGCGAGGGGAAGGACCTTCTTCAGCATGATTGATTCCTTTCGTTCCATAGATTCACGTTGCAGCCGATCCCATTTCGGGGGCTGCGGACTTGCGGGCGGGAAGGCGCCGCGGAAGAGGAGCGGCTCTCCTCCCGCCTATTGACCGAGACGGAAACGGCGCGGCTGTCTTCGTCTCGGCCGCCTTTCTCGGAAGGACGCGGTCGGGTCCTCCTGTCGCGCGAGGGCGCAAGACGGACAGCCGATTCGTGGATGCGGCCGTCGGCGAGCTCAGCCGCCGAGCATCTTTTCGCGACGTTCCGCGCGGCTGAAGGTGAGTGCGACGATGGCCGCGATCGCGAGCGCGACGCCGACGCGGTTCTGGACGTTCAGCGCGAGCATCTGCGCCGCGTCGGCTTCTTCCACGGTGAGCGGATTCCAGAACGGTGAGATGCGGAGGGCACTGAGCAGGCTGTTCAGGCCGAGGAGGCCGACGGTGGCCAGGGACCCGGCGACCTCGCTGCGGAACAGCGTTCCGAAGCCCATCGCAGCGGCGAGATAGAAGACGACTCCCTGGGTGGCGCCGTACAGGCTCGACAGGACCGGGAAGTCGGTGAAGAAGGCATAGGTGACGGCGGCCAGGAGCACCAGGCTGGTGAGCAGCATCAGGATCGCGGCGGCGAGCTTGCCGAGCCAGACGCGGTGGGCGCCTCCGGGCACGGTGTAGGCGATCTCCAGGCTGTGCTGGTCAAGCTCGCCGGTGATCGTGCGCCCGCCCAGGAAGATGGCGAGGACCGCCACCGGCACGCCGATCAGGCCGTTCTGCGCGGCCACGGGCTCCACGCTGGGCCGCATCCCGGCCACCAGCATGACGGCCTGTATCCCCACCCACACCAGGGGCAGGAACGGCAGCAGCCAGTACCTGCGTCCGGCGAGCAGAACCGCGGAAGTCCGCAGCACGGTGATCATGCCGGCGCCTCTTGACGCACCGACCGGGCGAGCCACAGGTAGCCGTCCTCGAGGGTCGGCTCGACCGGCTCGGCCCGTTCGTCGGGACGGTCCGCGGCGAGCACGCGCAGGCTGCTGGTGCCGTCGGCTTCCGGCTTCTGGTCAGCCAGCACCGCGCCTTCCGGCAGCTCCGGCGCCTCGCCGTCGTCCGCCGTCCTCCACGACCACACCCGGCCCTCCGCTTCCCGCGACAACGCCGCCGGATGGCCGTCGAAGACCATGCGGCCGCGCGTCAGCACGAGGACCCGTTCGCACGCCACGGCGACGTCCTCGACGACGTGGGTGGAGAAAAGGACGATCCGGTCCTTGGCCAAGCGGGAGAGCAGGTTGCGGAAGCGGACCCGCTCCCGGGGATCGAGGCCGACCGTGGGCTCGTCGACGACGATGATCGGAGGCAGCCGAAGCAGGGTGCGCGCCACCGCGACGCGTTGCCGCATGCCGCCCGAGTAGCCGCCGATCTGCTCGTCGGCCCGCTCGTCGAGACCGACCTCCCGCAGCAGGGTCGAGATGCGGTCGGCCCGCTCGGAAGCGTCGATCTGGTAGAGGGCGGCGTAGTACTCGAGGTACTGGCGGGCGGTCAGACGAGGGGGCAGGCCGGCGTCCTGGGGCAGGTAGCCGACGTAGCGGGCGAGGCGCTTGCGGACGCTGAGCAGCGGTACCCCGCCCAGCGTGATGCGGCCCCGGGTCGAGTCCAGGATGCCGGTCAACTGCCGCAGCAGGGTCGTCTTGCCGGCGCCGTTCGGGCCGAGCACGCCGACCATGCCCCGTTCGACCTCGAAGCTCACCGCGGCCAGGGCCTTCACGGTGTCGATCGGCAGGTCGAGGCCGAAGAGCTTGGTTGCCGCTGCGCGCCAGAGACGGAGGATCTGGCCGCGCAGGCCCCGGGCTCGCCGACGCCGGGCTGTCTTCCGTTCGCGGCGCATCGTCTCCACGCGCGCCGTGCGGCGTCCGAGCTGGATCAGCAGGATGATGGTGGAGACGATGGCCAGGGCGACGAAGCCGGCGATCTCCGGGTCGGCGACCATCTCCGGGCCGACCAGCCACGCGAGGATCCCCCAGGGCAGCAGGGCCGTCAGCACGCCCTCGATGCCGCCCGGCTTCACGCGACCCAGGGCGTCGGCGTGGCCGCGGGCCCGCCGGATCTCGCGCAGCAGGCTGGAGCCGAGGAGCAGGATCGCGATCCAGATGCCGAGGATGACCAGGCCGGTACGGATTCGCACGGCCAGGGTGATCGCGCCGGCCAGCAGCAGCAACAGGGGCAGGAGCCGGTCGCGTGCGTCGGCCGGATGGAACGCCTGGCCGCCGGCGGAAGCGACGCGCCTGGCGAACTCCGTGGAAGCCCGCAGCGCCCGGCGCACGGGTCCAGGAAAACCGTACGTCTTGCGCAGGTGGCGAACGACGAGCCTGGGCGGACCGGCGACCGCTTCCGGTTCCGGCGTCGCCGGTTTCGGCAGCAGCCAGACGGTGAGGCCCAGCAGCGCGCTGGCGATGAGCACCGTCGTGGTGACCTGCCAGAACAACGATTCGATCACGCCGAAGGCGAACAGGGGCGCCGTGATCGCGATGACGGCGCCGAGCCAGGTGAGCACCACCCACGGGCCTACGCGACTGAACAGTTCGTCGAGCCGGCGGAGGAAGACGAAGCCGACGGGGATGACGAGCAACGTCAGCACTGTCGCGGTCAGAAGGCCGCCGATCACGAGCGTGGCGAAGGGCGGCCAGAGTTCGTTCTCGCGGCCGGTGGAGATGGACAGCGGCGCCAGGGCGGCGATCGTCGTGGCGGACGTCATCAACACGGGACGGGCCCGCTCGCGGACCGCGGCGAGGGCGGCCGCGCCAGCGCTCCAGCCGGCGCCGAGGGTGTGCTGCTGCATGCGGTCGACGAGCAGGACGGCCGGGTTGATCGCAAGTCCCAGCAGGACCAGTGCGCCCAGGAGAGCCATCGCCTCGAACCCCATGCCGGTCACGACCAGCGCCCACACGGAACCGAGCAGGGCGAGCGGAAGCGCGATGAGGACGAGGATCGGCAGGGTCATCGACTCGAACGTCACGGCCAGCACGAGGAAAACGAGAAGAACGACCGGCACCGCGATGCGCCGGAACCAGTTCGTGTTCTCCTCGGAGCGGTCGAGTGCGATCGTCGTGCCCGCCGGCCGGTGAATGCTGGCGATCGCCTCGTCCAGGTTTCGGTCGAACGCGTCGCGGGCCGGACCCCGCCGCGGCACGTCCTGCGACAGGGTGTACAGAACCTCGCGTTCGCGGACGCCGTTGTGGTGGGTGATGACCGGCGAGGGAGGCGCCTGCCGCACCTGGGCCAGGGCGGCGACCGGCAGCACGCCGATCCCGGTCGAGACGCGGAGTTGCTGCAGGCCGCTGAGCGACACGTCGCGGTCGAAGCGGCTGCCGTCCATCAACTGGGCTTCGTCGCGCCGGCTTTCCTGCCGTTGCACGATGATCGGGAGCTCCCGTCCGCTGGCCAGCGGAAAGCCGGTTGCGATCGTCGTGCCCTCCCGGCCGGCCAGGTTCAGCATCGGCAGCACTTCGTCCAGCAGCACCCCGAAGGTGTCGAAGGCGCGGCGGTTCGGGCTCACGTGGAGTTCATCGGGGCCCGGGCGCACCGCCGGATAGGCGTTCGCGATGCCCTCGATCTCCCGCAGACGCTCCGTGACCTGGGCTGCGAGGTCTGTCAACTGTTCGTTGTCGTTGCCGGAGAGCACGACGCGGGAAGGGCCGCCGCCGAGGAGTTCCTGGGCGCCACCGCCTCCGCCGCCGCCGCGGCCGCCCGGCCCGTCTCCCTCGCCCGGATTCATCAGCTCGACACCGGCGCGGCGAGCCGGCGGCCGCAGGAGTCGACGAACGAAGGCCGCCGTCAGATCCTCGGGCCGCTCCTCTTCGTCCACGAGGTGGACGGTGAGTGATCCCCCTTCTTCCCGGATCACGCTCTCCACGCGGTCGACCCCTTCCACCTCCTGGATCGTCTCGAGCCGTTCGAAGGCCCGGACCGCCGACTCGAGGCTCCCGCGGCCCTCCGGCAGGCGAACGGAGAGCTGGACCTGGTCGGCGACCGGCGCCTGGCCCGGACCGCTGGCAGCGACGAGGGACAGGGCGGCGATGACGCTCAGGACGACGGCGGCGACCACTCCGGTGATCCAGCTCGCCGGCCGGCGCAGCGCGGACGCGAGCACGCCCGCGAACAGGATCCGGGTGGGGTCCGGCGGCGCCTTGCCGCCGAAGCGCTCGCGACGCTGGCGCAGCCTGGCCAGCCGGCGGATCGCCGCCGGCGCGGCGAGGTGGCGCGCCAGCAGGGGCACCAGGCCGATCGCCACCAGCAGGGAGCCGAACAGGGGCAGCAGGATGGCGAACGCCAGGAGTGCGATCATGTTCTGGACCAGCGACGACTCGAAGTCGACGATGACGGCGGGCAGGAAGACGATCGCGGTCGTCACGGAAGCGGCGACGATGGCGCGGCCGGTACGGCGAATTCCACCCGCCGCGGCGTCGTCGGGATTCCTGCCGCGTTCCAGGCGCCGCTGGACGGACTCGAAGACGACGACGCTGTTGTCCACGATGAGTCCGATGCCGACTGCAAGACCGAACAGAGTGAACAGGTTGAGCGACAGTCCGGCCACGTAGAGGAAGGAAAGGGCGACGGCCAGGCTGACCGGCACGGCGACCGCGACCACGGCCACCGCGCGCCACTGGCGAAGGAAGAGGAAGAGAACGAGGAGAGCGATCGCGAAACCCGACAGGCCGAGGTTCCGCAGTCGCTCGATCTGCGTTTCGACCAGTTCGGCGGCGTCGAAGCTGGCGAGCAGGCGAATCCCGAGCGGCGTGAACTCCTCGTTGATCTCCTCGATACGGCGGCGCAGGTCGCGGCCGAGGCGGACCAGGTTCGCGCCTTCCTCCTGGAACACGAGGAGGCCGACGGACGGCTCGCCGTTCACGCGGTACAGCATCTGGCGCCGGCCGGAACCGATCTCGACGTCGGCGACGTGCCGGACCAGCACTGCCCGGTCGGGGACCACGCGGACCTCGCCCATCGACACGGTGCCGGCGGGACGGCCGTCGAGCATGACCGCCGTTCGGCCGGCCTCGTCCTCCAGGCTGCCGAGGTAGCGAAGGCGTCCGGCCGCGCCGCGTACCGCCGCGGTCACCTCCTCCGTCGTTACGCCGAGCGCCGCGCAGCGGTTCGGGTCGACCCAGACCGTCAACTGGCGAGCCGAGCCGCCCATCACAGTCGCCTGGCTGACCCCGGGTACCGCCGCGAGCCGCGGCGTGATCATCTCCTCGACCAGGTCGTGCAGCGCGTCCTCGTCGTCCGTACCCGTCGCCTGCAGGATCATGGCGAAGCTCGAGAACACACTGGTGTCGTCGGACTGCACGTCAAGGAAGGCGTCGCGCGGCTGAGTGCGGGCCAGATCCGCGGCGATGCGGCGCATCTCGAGCTCCCGCACCTTGAGATCGACGCCCCGTTCGAAGCGGACGGTGAAGCTGCCGGAGGAGCCGGTGACCTCGCCCCAGGTCTCGGCCACCCGGGGCAGCGTTCGCACCCTGGCTTCGAGCGGCATCAGGATCTCGCGTTCGACCGTCTCCGGTTCGCTGCCCGGGCGGAAGAAGCTGACGTAGAGCGAATCGCCGGTCAGCGCCGGGAGGAGCTCCACTGGGAGCCGTTGCCACGCGAAGCCCCCCAGCATGACGAGGCCGACGAAGAACATCGTCACCGCGACCGGACGGCGGATGGCGAGCGTGTCGAGACCTGCTTTCACGGCGTGTTCCCGGTCAGGCGGCGGCTTCCGAGCGTCGCTTGCCGCCTCCGCGGCCGGCCAGGATGAGGTACAGGCAGGGCAGCACGAGCAGCGAGCCGAGCGTGGAGGTCACGATGCCGCCGATGATCGTGTAGGCCATCGGGCTCCGCAGTTCGGCCGCCTCGCCGGCGCCGGCGGCGAGCGGTACGAGAACCAGCACCGTGGTGAGCGTCGTCATCAGGATCGGCCGCAGCCGGATCGCGGCGGCGCGGGCCAGTGCCGCCCGGCGCTCGAGGCCGGCGACCATCAGCCGCCGCGCGGCGGCGATCAGCAGGACGGCGTCGTTGACCGCGACGCCGGCGAGCACGATCAGGCCGAGCAGGGCCATGACCCCGACCGGCCGCCCGAGCGGTCCCAGCGTGCAGGCGACGCCGACCAGGGCGAGCGGGATGGCGAACAGCACGGTGAGCGGTTGCAGCAGGGACTCGAACGTCCCGGCCAGGACCATCAGCACGAGGACGATCGCCAGCAGACCGGCCAGGCGCAGTTCCGAGGTGGCGCGCTCCCGCTCTTCTTCCTCCCCGGCGAGCCGCACGATCAATCCCGGGGGCAGTTCGGTGGACGAGATGGCGTCGTTCGCGGCGGCGATCGCCTTGGGGTAGTCGCTGCCATCGGTGATCCGGGCGGTCACCTGCGCCACGCGGCGCTGGTCGCGGCGGAAGACCTCCCGCGCCCCTTCGGTGGGCACGAAACGGGCGACCTGGCCGAGGACGAGGTCTGCACCGTCGCTGCTCGTGAAGCGCAGCCCGGCGAGTTCCTCGGGCCGGGGCTGGGGCAGCGAGAGGACGACGTGGCGCTCCTCGTCGCCGACCGAGAGCAGCGTGACCCTGCGTCCGTCGAGAGCCGACTGGAGCACGCGGGCGATCGTCTCCAGATCGACGCCCAGACCGTCGGCCATCGCGCGGTCGAGTTCGATCCGCAGCTCGGGCGGACCTCCCTCGAAGGACGAGCGGACGTTCCAGAGTTCCTCGCTGGCGGCGAGAGCGTCCCGGAGGCTGGTCGCCGCGGCGCGCAGGTCGGGCAGCGACTGGCCGGCGATCTCGACCACGATCGGCGGGCCCGACGAACCCAGCGCCTCGGCCAGCGCGGAGGTGCCGACCTCCCATTCGATCTCCGTGCCCGGCAGGTCGGTGAAGTTCGGAGACAGGGCGCCGACGATCTGGCTTCCCGTGGGACCCTCGGCCGACATCCGCACCAGGAGTCGGGCCGTGTTCTCCTCGGTGAGCTCGGTCGTCACGAGGCGGTCGTCCTCGGGCAACCGGCCCACTTCCGCCTGAATCGCCTCCAGGTGCTCGCCGGCGGCCTGGCGCACCGCTTCCTCGAGGGTGGACACGGCGGCCGCCGTCGCTTCGACGCGCTGGCCCGGCGGTCCGACCATGCGCACCGAGAACTGCCGCGGGTCTGCCGGCGGCAGCAGTTCGCTGCCGAGGCCGAGCAGCACGTTCACCGCGGCCGCGGCGGCGAGTACGGCCGCGCCGACGACGACCCAGCGCAGGCGCAGCAGGAAGAGCACGAGCCGCTCCAATGCTCCGAAGGCCCAGCCGAGAGGACGCTCCTCCGCGTCGTCCGGTTCGATCGAACCTGCGTCGGCGGCTTCGGCCGCCGCTTCGCCTTCACCGGCAGCGTTCACGGGTTTCGCGCGCGGCAGGAACCAGCGCGACAGGGCCGGAATCAGCATCAACGCGACGGCGAGCGAAGCGGCCAGCGACGCGGTGACGGTGAAGGCGATGCCCTCGATCAGCCGCGCGGCCAGCCCCTGCACGAAGAGGACGGGCAGGAAGACGACGCAGGTGGTCAGGGTCGAGGCGGCGATCGCGCCCGCGACCTCGCCGGTTCCGCGGGCGGCGCTCTCGGCCGCCGGCACGCCGGGCCGGTGGCGCCGGTGGATGCTCTCGACGACGACGATCGCGTTGTCCACCAGCATGCCGGCGCCGAGGGCCAGCCCGGCCAGCGTGATGATGTTGAGGGAGTGGTCCCAGAGGCGCATCGCGAACAGGGCGACGAAGAGGGACACGGGCACAGCGGAAGCGACGACGACGGTCGGACCGAAGGAGCGCAGGAACAGGACCAGCACGACGATCGCGAGCGCGATGCCGACCAGGGCGGCGTTCTGCAGGTCCGCCATCGCGTCCTCGACCAGGGCGGCGTCGTCGTTCACCATCGACACCTCGACTCGCGGCAGGTCGAGTTCCAGGTTCTCGAGCGCGGCCCTGACGGTGCGCGAGACCTCGACCGTGTTCGCGCCGGCCTCCTTGAACACCTGCAGGCCGACGCCCTCCCGGCCGTTCACGCGCACCAGGTGGTCGATCTCGGCGTCGGCGACTTCGACCTCGGCGACATCGGATACCCGGATCGGCTGGCGGGTCTCCTGGCCCGCGGCGCCCGCCTGGGTCCGGTATCGGATGACGACGCGCTCCACGTCGCGCGGATTGCGGAAGCGCGAGATCCCGCGAACCAGGAAGACCTGTCCCCGGTCCTCCAGGGTGCCGGCGTCGATGTCGACGTTCTCGGCCACCAGCCGCTGCTCAAGTTGACTCAGGGTGACGCCGAAGGCCTGCATGCGGTAGCGGTCGACCCGTACGCGCACTTCCAGTTCACGCCCGCCCAGCACCCGCACTTCGGCGACATCGGCGAGCTGCTCCATGGCGGGTGCGACCTGCCGGCGGGCCAGTCGCCGGAGTTCGGCGAGATCGGGACCGTCCGGCTCAGCGGCCAGCCCCAGGGTCATGACCGGCGATTGCCTTGGGTCCAGCTGGCGGACGAGGACCTCGTCGACCTCCGGGTCGGCCGCGACCGGATTGATCGCTTTCTGGACCTCGATCAGGGCCAGGTCCATGTCGGCTTCCCAGTCGAAGCGGACGGTCGCGATCAGGCGGCCCGTGCGGGCGACCTGCTGGACCTCGCGGATGCCGCGCACCGTGAACAGACGCTGCTCGACCTGCTCGCCGTAGAGCCGCTCCATCTCCGTCGGCGGCCGGTCGCCGGAGCGCACGGCGACGACGATCGTCGGCGAGCGCAGGTCGGGGAGGAGGTCGATCGGCAGTTCGCGCCATGACATCCAGCCCACCAGGGCGCATGCCAGGGCGGTGACCGTGACGGCTACGGGTCGCCGGGCGGCGAGTCGCGCCGGGCCGGAGCCTTCACCGGTAGTCATCACGGCTGCCCGACCTCGTAGTGGGTGGCTACCCGGAGACGCGGACGCGGGTGCCGTCGGTCAGGGTTTCGAGCCCGCGGACGACGATCCGCTCGCCGACCTCGAGCCCCTGGCGGACCTCGGCGATCTCGTCGTCGCCGAGGCCGAGGATGACCTCGCGGCGCACGGCGCGCTGGCCGTCGAGGACGAAGACCACCCGCCGGCCGCCGCGCTCGGTGACCGCCTCGCGGGGAATCACCGGCACGTCGCTGCGTTGTTCGACGACCAGGGTGACCTCGACGAACATGCCGGGCCGGAGCAGGCCCCCGGGGTTGTTGATCGCGACCTCGGCGCGGAAGGTGTGGGTCGTTGGGTCGACTTCGGGGGAGAGGCGGACGACGGCGCCCTCGAAGGTGATGTCTTCCCAGGCGAAGTGGCGGAGCCGCCCCTTCTGGCCGGGGTGGACGCGCGCCAGCTCCGGCCCCACCAGATCGATGTCGGCGACCAGGGAGTCGACGGGAGCGATCCGTGCGACCTGGAAGCCCTGTGAAACGAGCTGTCCGTCGGCGATCGGCATGCCTCTCGTGTCGCGGGCCAGCTCCATCAGCACGCCGCCGATCGGAGTCAGCATCCTGGCGCGGTCCTCCGTCAGCAGGCTCTGCTCCCAGGTCGCCTTGGCGTCTTCGAGCGCGGTTTCCGCCCGGCGCAGTTCCTCGGCGGCGATCAGTTCCTGTTCGAACAGCCTGGCGCGGGCGTCACGCTCGGCGAGCGCGCCCTGGTAGGCCTGGTGGGTGGCTTCGACCCGCGCCGCGAGCCGGGCGTCCTCGCCGGTGACTTCGGCGATCATCTGGTCGGGGACCACCGCGTCGCCTTCAGCCAGGCGGCTGCCGTCCCTGTTACGGCCGATCTGCAACCGGCCGGGCGTCTCCACCTGCAGCACGATGCTCTCCGCGGTCCGCAGCGTGCCGGTGGCGACGATCAGGTCCTCGACGTTGCCGGTCGCCACCTCCGTGGCGCTCACCGGAACCAGGAAATCGACCGTGTCCGTCGTGCCCGCGGCCTGGCAGCCGAGGATCGCGGCACAGCTCGCGGCCGCGGCGAGCAGTCGCAGCCCCGATGGTCGAAGGGCGCTCACGGTGCACCACCGCCGGCGGCCGCGTCGGCCCCGGCGCCGTTGTCGAGGCGCACGAAGCGCACCGCGTCGGCGGCCACGACGTTGCCGGTCGTGTCGTCGCTCAGTTCGAGTTCCACCGTTCCCCGGGCGAGATCGAAGTCGCCCAGTACCGCCCAGCCGATGCCGGCCCCTTCGGCGTCGAAGTCGATGGGATGGGAGTTTCCGGCATTGCGCAGCTCCAGATCGTACGTGCCCAGGTTCAGGCCGAACGAGACGTTGACCCGGGCGCCGCGAGCTTCGGCGGGGGACGGACCGCCGTCTCCGCCTCCGATCCGTACTTCGCGGCGGATCTCGCCGCCGCCTGGGACGGGCGACAGGGACGGTACATGGAGCTCGACCCGCCAGCGTCCGGCTTCGGGCAGTTCCGCGGTGTAGGTGACGCGGCGGCTTCCGTCACCCTTGGGGACGAGCGCGGTGGTCCGGCGGTACCGTCCCCAGCTCAGCGGCTGTTCGTATCGCGACCAGGTGGCTGGAATGCCGGCGAAGATGTTGTAGACCGGCAGCCCCTGGTCGGTTTCGACCGCCGGTGCGAAGAAGCCGGCAAGGCCGCCCTGAAGTCTGAAGCCCCCGGCTTCGGCCTCGTCCGTCGCCACCGAGAAACCGGGGTCCAGGTCGTCGACGACGATCGTGTCCGTACCGGTGTCGAGGAACGCCGGCATCCAGCCGGCCGGCCTGGTGCCGCGCAGCGGTTCGCCTTCCGTGATCGTTTCGTTGTCGACCCGTGGCAGTTCGACTGGGAACTCTCGCCGGTTCAGGGAGAGGTACGGCGACGCGAGCATCGTTCCCGGCGGCCGGGAGGTAACGAGACCGAACTCTACGCTGGTATGCCCGGGGATGAGGACCGGTTCGCTCGAATCCCAGCGGGCGCCGCCCGGGGCGCGCACGGCATAGCGGAGCCGGAACAGGCCTGGCGCCTCCTCGCCGTTGCGGACGAACAGGCGCGTCTGGTACTGCGGCGCACCCTGGTCGTCGTCGGGCAGCCGTTCGAGTTCGGCCGGAGAGACGATGAAACCGGGCAGATCGGTCTGGTGCAGGAAATCGCCCACCAGGCCGGCCAGATCCACGCCCGCCTCCTGGGCGGCGCGGTCGAGATCGGCCGCGGTGAACGTCGAACCCCGATGGTCGCGGAGGAGGTTGGCCATCATGGCGGCGGCGCGCTCGCGCCCGGCGCCGTCGAGAATCGCGGTGGCCAGGGCGGAGGTCTTGAGGTAGAGGGCGTTCACGGCGCGCTTCGGATCTTCCTCTGTTTCCAGATCGGTGAGGGAGCTGCCGAGCACCGCGTCCCAGACGCCGGGGCGGTCCGTGATGGCCTGGACGATGCCGCTGGCCATCGTGCCGCCGCCGCTCGCGAACTGACCGGAGAACCCTCCCTGCATCACGCTGGCGATCGTCCAGCCGAACTCCCGGTCGAACAGATGGGCCGAGAAGTACGACTCGCCGCCGTTGATGAGCCGGTTCACGAGATTGTGGCAGAGCGCCTCAAGCGCCAGGGCCTCGGGGCCGCGGGCGCCGGTCTGGTAGAGGAAGAGGTTGCGAACGCCGCCGACCTCCACGTTGCCGCCGGTGAAGTCGGTGCGGAAGAACTGCTGCAACCCGTAGGTCTTTGCCCGCGCCAGTCCGCCCTCCTGGTCCTCGTACCGTTCCGGGTTGCGGAACCGGAACTCGAAGCGGGAGGTCGGCAGACCGCTTTCGCTGAGCAGCAGCATGCCGGGCGGTGCCCGCTCGGTGTCCATGCGCCAGCCGCCGCCATAGGCGCGCAGCGTCCAGGGCACTTCGACCAGCGTCAGTTGACGGTAGGGGTAGGGCAGCCCGATTTCGCGCGCGGCGGCGAAGCGCTCGGCGGCCACGGCTTCGATCTCCGCCCGGGCGTCGGCGAAGAAGTCGACGTTCCGCAGATGGCCGGGGTGGAACAGGAGTTCGACCTCCGTGCCTTCGATCTCGGTTGTCCGGCGGTCGAATCTGCCGGCGACGAGCATGACCTCGGGCACCGAGCCCGCCGGCGCGAAGCGTTGGCCGTCGCCGCTCGGTTCTGCCTTGCCCGGCCCCGCGACCGTCCAGCCGGAGGGGGTTCGGACCTCGAGGTCGAGTTCGAAGAAGTCGCGGGGGCGCTGCCGGGGATCGTCGACGCCGACCGCTGCTCCGGGCTGCGGGAGCCACGCGAGAGAGGCGGGGAGCGCGACGAAGTTGCGTTCGGTGAAACCGTTCAGGTTGCCCAGAATGACGATCTGGGCGTCCTGCCACTCGATCGTGTTGGAGTCGACCGCCGCGTCGAGGTAGGCGAAACGGAGGTCGGGACGCCCCTCGGCGCGTATCCGGACGCCCGTGGCCTGCCCGGGCGGCGTCGTCGACACGGGGTCGATGTCGAGCAGGCCGTTGTCGTGGCTGAAGTCCAGGGCCGCGCCGCTCGCGTCCCAGACGCCGTCCACCTCGAGGCCCGGATTCAGGCTGAACATGCGGGCCGAGGCATCGCCGGGAAGGAAGTGGACTTCGAGGTCCAGGGTCAGACGGCCGCCGCGTTCGACGTCCACGGAGCCGCGGATCGCCTGAAGGTCGACGACGGCCTCGGCACGGCGTTGCTCATGGGCCGCGCGCCACGCGTCGCGCTCGGCGAGCTGGCTCGTGCTCCACGTGACCGTCGTGAGGATGAGAGCGGCGCCGGCCAGCAACCCCGCGCCGCCGGCCATCCCCCAGGTTCGCCGCTTCGTGTCGTCGAGACGCGGATGGACGGCGACCGCGGTCGCCAGCAGGCCCGCGCCGAGCAGGGCGAAGCTGCCCCGGTTCAGCAGGCTGATGCCGGTCCAGATCTGGGGCGCCAGGTCGGAGATGCTGCTGACGAAGCCGCCGCCGAGCGCCAGCGACGGCAGGACGTAGACGGGAACCTGGAAACTCAGGTAAGTGGTTCCCACGGCCAGACCGACGCCCGCCAGGGCGGCAATCAGGCGGTTGTTGGTGACCAGGGAGACGACCTGTACGAAGGCGACGTAGACGGCCAGGGCGGGCAGCGCCTCGATCAGGAGGTAGGCCCACACGGAACCCCAGATCGCCGGTTCGCCGACCCACCAGCCGAAAGCGACACCCGCGTGTCCGATGCCCTGGATGATGATCATGGCGACGATCGCCACGCTCCAGACCATGAACAGGGCGCCGAAGAAGCGCCCGAACACAAGCTCGGCGTTCGTGTAGGGCCGGCTGTCGAGTACTTCGATCACGCGGTCGCGCCGGTCGCGGGCGCGCAGGTCGAAGGCGAGGAAAACGACGCCGACGCCGAGGACCAGGGTCTGCCACAGGGCGGTCTGGCTGAGCAGGAACTTGGGGCTGAAGGAGCCGGCTGAGGCCGAGAAACCGGAGAACAGGCCGTGGATGACCCAGAAGTAGCCGTACTGGAACAGGCAGAAGAAGAGCGCAATGACCGCGAACAGCCAGAAGCGGAACAGCCGGCGGATCGTGCGCATCTCCGCCCGGGCGAGCGACCAGACGTTGGAAAACGAGATCAAGGTCGTGCCTCCTCTCCGGTGGCGTCCGTCGCGGCCGGGAGTTCGGCGAGGTCGATCTCGTCGTGGTCTCCGAAGTGCTCGTCGCTCACGATGGCGTCAGCACGACCGCGCGCGACCATGAAGGCGAGGTAGCCCTCCTCCAGCGTCGGCGAGGCGGCGATCCGGGCGCCGTCCGGAACGCCGCCCGGCGCGGCGACGGCGCGGTACGTGGCCTCGTTCAGGCTGTCGGTACGCGAGACGATCTCGAAGTCTCCCTCGGGCTGCGGCGCGGACAGTGGCAGGGCGAGTTCGAAGACCTGGCCCGCGGCCCGTTCGAGCAACTGTGTCGGCGAGCCGCGGAAGACGATCCTGCCGGCGTCGAGAAGGGCGAGGTCGTTGCAGCCGGTTCCCAGGTCGGCGACGATGTGGGTCGAGAGGATGATCGTCCGCTCGCGCCCCAGGGTCGCCATCAGTTGGCGGAACCGGATGCGCTCCTCGGGGTCCAGGCCAACGGTCGGTTCGTCGACCACGAGCAGGCGGGGCTGGTGAATCAGGGCCTGCGCGATGCCCAGGCGGCGCCTCATGCCGCCGGAGAGCTTCTTGACCTTGCGATGGGCGACGTCGCCGAGGCCGACATTGTCGAGCACGGTGTCGACGCGATCCCGGCGCGTGGCGCGATCGTCGAGGCCGGAGAGATCGGCCAGGGTGTCGAGTACCTCTTCCACCCGGTGCAGGCGCCAGGCGCCGAACTCCTGCGGCAGGTAGCCCAGGTGGGCGCGGACGGCGCGGCGTTGCTGGACCGCGTCGTGCCCGAAGACCGTCACGGAACCGGCGCTCGGCTTGAGCAGGGTGCAGACGATCCGCATCAGCGTGCTCTTGCCGGCGCCGTTGGGCCCCAGCAAGCCGAACAGCCCGGCTCCGATCGTCAGATCAACCCCGTCGAGGGCGACCGTGCCGCCCTTGTAGACATGCCGAAGACCCTGCACGTCAACAGTCGTGCTCACGATGCTCTCCTCCTCGGGTGTCTATACGGTTGTCGGCGAGGCTTGGTTTACTCGTGCCAGCCGGTTGTCGCGCAACGCCTACGGTATCGGTTGCCGGTTCGGCGAAACCCGATCGCGCTCACCCGCGTAAACTGAGTAGTCGTATAGTATGTCGCGCAGAGCGGGAGCGCTGCGCCCGTCAACATTGTTGGACACCATCTCACGGAGACCTCGAAATGACCCGTCCCCAGACCTCGTCCGTGACCCGACTGATCGCCCTCGGCGCCATCGCCTCACTGGCGCTTGCGGGCGCCGCCTCGGCGGCTGCGGTCGACCCCGAACCGATCACCTTCTACGGCGACGTGGCGGCCGTGCTGCAGCAGGAATGCCAGGTCTGCCATCGGCCCAATGGCGCCAACCTCGGCGGCATGGTCGCGCCGATGGCGCTGACCACTTTCGAAGAGACGCGGCCCTGGGCCCGCTCGATCGCCCGCCAGGTCGCTGCGCGCGCGATGCCTCCGTGGGATGCCGCGCCCCAGCACAACGGCGTCTTCGCCAACGAGCGCACGCTGACCCAGGAGCAGATCGATCTCCTCGTCCGCTGGGCCGAATCCGGCGCTCCCGCTGGCGATCCCGCGGACGCTCCGGCGCCGATCGATTGGCCGAGCAGCGACGGCTGGCTGATTGGGGAGCCCGACCTGGTCCTCCAGTTCGACGAGCCCTACTTCGTCGAGGACGACGTCGATGATCTCTACATCTACTTCAAGACGACGGTGACCGACGAGATGATCCCGGAAGACCGCTACGTCAAGGCGATCGAGTTCCGGCCCGGCAGTTCGGCGGTTCACCACATCATCGTCCCCGGCCTGGGTGGCATCGCCCCGGGCAACGACCCGGTGATCCACACGGACGGCATGGCCGACGTGCTGAAGGCGGGCCGCGATCTGCAGTGGCAGATGCACTACCACAAGGAGCCCGGCGAGGGCACCGGCGTGTGGGATCAGTCCTCGGTGGCGCTCAAGTTCTACGACAAGGACGAGGACGTGAAGTACGAGGTCTTCAACGCCGACATGGGCAAGTACGACTTCGCCGTGCCGCCGGGCGCCTCGGACTACACGATCCAGACCGAGTGGACGTTCCCTTCGGACTCCGAGATCGTCGGTTACCTGCCGCACATGCATCTGCGCGGCAAGGCGGCCAAGTACGAGGCCTACTACCCGGACGGCAGCCACGAAGTCCTGCTCGACGTGCCGAACTACGACTTCAACTGGCAGACCACGTACAAGTACAAGGACCGCAAGAAGATGCCGGCCGGCACCAAGCTGGTTCTGACCACGGTCTTCGACAACTCGGAGAACAACGCGGCCAACCCGGACCCGACCGCGACGGTCCGCTGGGGCGAGCCGACGACGGACGAGATGAGCTTCGGCTTCGTGTCCTACATCAACGAGGAGAACAAGGGCCGGGGCGCCTTCCAGGGTGGCGATGGCCTCGACCTGACCGCGGTCGTTGCCTTCTCCGACGACAGCCGCGACGGCAAGATGCAGCTCGAAGAGGCTCCTGGCGGGGTCAAGCAGTACTTCGAGATGATGGACCAGAACAAGGACGGCGCCGTCGACATGGAGGAGGCGAAGGCCGCCAACGCCTTCCTCAAGCAGATGGCAGAGCAGCGTGAAGCCGAGGCCTCTCCCGCTGTCGGAGCCGGCGGCGGCGAGTAGGCCTCTCCGCCAGTCCGCTCAGGCGAACCGCCGGCGCGCCGCAAGGCCGCCGGCGGTTCCGCGTTGAGCGGTTAGGTCCCGTACGCGTAGCGCACCGCCGCTGCAGCCAGCAACGCCGCCGGATCCAGCAACGGCCGCCCCGCAACCTCCTCGCCTTCGAGCGCCAGCGGAATCTCGGTACACCCCGCCACCAGAACGTCGGCGCCGCCCTCCGCGACCAGCCGCCGCGCTGCTTCCTCCAACAGCGTCCGCGCCCGGGGTGACCCGCCATCCGTCTTGATCCCGCCGCCCTGGTGCCGGCCGTCGACCCAGGGTCCGTAGATCGGCTCCATGACGCAACGAAGCTGTAAGGCCTCGCCGTCGGCGAGGTCAAGCGGGCTCACCGCCCGCAGTCCGCGAGCTTCCAGTGGATCGTGATACAGCCGCGAGCGGAGCGTCCCGGACGTGGCAAGCAGCCCAACCGAGCCTCCCGGCGCGATGCGCGCCGCCTCGTCCGCCGTCGTCTCGATCAGGCTGATGATCGGCAGGGGGCTCTCGTCCCGCAGCCGCTCCAGGAACAGGTGCGCCGTGTTGCAGGCGACGACCGCGAACTCGGCGCCGGCGCCTCGCAGCCTCTCCAGGCTCCGACTCAGCGACGGCGTCGGATCCTCCGCCTCCCCGAAGTAGGCCTCCGTCCGGTCCGGCGTCTGCGGAATACTCGAGAGCACCCACTGCGGGAAATCCTGGTCGCGCCGGGCGCCGACCAGCCGGCTCGCCGCGTCCAGGAGCTTCCGCTCGAAGTCGATGTGGGCGAACGGCCCCAGGCCGCCGACGATCCCGATCAGCCGCTCCTGCCGCATGCGGGTTGCCGGGCCGGGCCTCCGCTCGCTCAGGGCTGATCCGCCGGCGGGCGGAGGGCGCCCGGGCGCAGGCGCGGCAGGCTCGGGTGGCGCGGCGCGCCGCCCAGGTACGGGTACTCGTCGAAGATGTCGCCGCCGTCTGTGGCCCGTGGGTCGCCGGTCGCGCGCAGCCGCTCCATCAGCCGCTCGCCGAGCTCGTCCCGAGTCGCCTCGTAGTCCGGATCGTCGGCGACGTTGACCTGCTGATCCGGGTCGGTCCGCAGGTCGTAGAGTTCGACCGCCGGCCGCTTGCCGAACGCGAGTTCGTACAGCCGGCGATGCTCGGCGTCCCGCTCCCGCTGCTCGATCATGTAGGTCTTGGTCGGCCCGTTGTCCGTGTCGGCGTACCAGGCGCCCGGATACGCGGCCCGCTCGTGGTTCGGCGTGCCGTTGGGCCAGCGATCGGGCCGGAAGTTGCGGATGTAGAGGAAGTCGTGCGTGCGGATCGCCCGGCCGGGATAGCCGCCCACGTCGGGCGCCTCCTGCGCCGGTACGTGCCGCTCCTTGCCGGTCAGCGCGAAGTCGCGTCCGTCGGCCGCGACCACCGCTTCGACCGCGGCCTCGTCGTCGCCGGCTTCGAGCAGCGCCATCAGACTGCGTCCGGTCATGGCCGCCGGGCGCGGAAGGCCCGCGGCTTCCAGGAACGTCGGCGCCAGGTCGGTCAGGCTGACGAAGGCGTCGATCTCGACACCGTCCGCGAGCCGTTCGGGCCAGCGGATCGCCAGCGGCACCCGCGACCCGCAGTCGTAGAGGTTGCTCTTGCAGCGCGGGAAGGGCATGCCGTGGTCGCTGGTCATGACGACGATCGTCGTCTCCGCGAGACCCTGTTCGTCGAGCAGCCGCAGCGCGTCGCCGACCAGAGCGTCGAAGCGCTGCACTTCCCAGTGGTAATCGGCCACGTCGCCGCGGGTGTCCCGGTGATCGGGAAAGGCGGCGGGAAGCTGGATCGCGTCGAGGTCCATGCCGCTCTCTTCACCCGACCCGGGCCGGAAAGGACGGTGCGGATCGGACGTGCCCAGCCAGAAGGCGAACGGTTGCGCCTCTCCCAGCCCGGCCAGAAACTGCTCGAGGCTCTCGAAGCGCCGTCCGACGAGTTCCCGGTCCTCCGTTTCGGTCCGCCCGGGCCCCCAACCCTTCCCCGTCATGCCCGTCCGGTAGCCGGCCGCCCTGAGCAACTCCTGGTATGTCTCGAATCGATCGGGGAAGACGCTCCAGAGGTTCGCGGCGCCTTCGAGCCGCCAGTGCCACTGCCCGGTGAGGATCGCCCCGCGCGACGGCGTGCAGGAGGGCGAGGAGACGTAGGCGTGGTGTGCCAGGGCGCCCTCGCTCGCGATGCGATCGAATGACGGCGTCTTGACGACCGGGTCGCCGTAGGCGGAAGTGTGCGGCCAGCCCCAGTCGTCGGCGATCGCGAACAGGACGTTCGGAGCGTCGTGCTGAGCCGTGGCGGGAGACCAGGTTACCGTGACGAAAACCAGGGCTGCGACGAGAGCACGGGACAACGCGTGAGCTGACAACGGGCCGGTGAGTCGATAGGTCAAGATGTCAGGAGTCATCCTAGCGGCCCGACTATCGTCATCGTCGATCGACTCAGAGCCCAAGGGTAGCCGTGTAGCATCGCCAAGGATGATCTCGCGACAAGCCTCATCGCGTGCGCGACGCGTCTGGCAGTGGTGGACGGGTGACACGAACTCAGCCTGGTCGCTTCACATGCTCCGGGAGGATCCTAACTGGGAAGTGTTGGGCTTGGTCGTGGCGTTTGACCTGCAGAACGGGCGGCAGGTTCCCCACGGCCTGCCGTTGCACTGGCTGACGGCGCAGGTAGGCGCCGTGGGCCTGACCGCTCTTTCGATCGGCGTTGACTCGACGGACCCCTCAAGAAGGTACGAAGAGGCGATGGACGACCTTCTCTCGATGGGCGCCGAGTCCGTTGCCTTCGGAGAGTTCGCGCCCAGTGCCGACCACGTTCAACCGCTAGCGCACATTGCCAGGGCGGGGCTGGTGCCGGAGTTTCCCCTTCGCGGACGGGATCCGGGAGAGCATGTAGAGGTGGTATTGAGAGCGGGCGTGACGGCGTGGGTCTACGCGGTCGATACGGGCATCCTCGGTGCCGGTCAAGCGGGTCAGCGTTTCGACGCGGGCTTCGTGGCCGGCCTGCCACCGCGTGTATGCCCCGCCGGATGCAACGGAGAGTTCCGCACCTTCGTTGATTCGGCGCCAGGCTGGAGGTACCTAGTTGGGGGGAGCCGGGAGGCACTGATCAGAGACTACGGCTTAGCTTACAGGCCCCGTCGGCCAACGCCTTCCGGAATAGTCGACCCTACTGGACGAGAGCGGCGCCTCGCGCCATCGGCATCGCACGATCGCGTTCAAAAGGCCTTCGATCCTTTCGCTTATGAACGGCAACTGAGGCGTGTCTGGGAGCACGTTGACGAGCACATGGACAAGAGATTGACGCTCGGCGCGTTGGCCGAGATCGCCGCCATGGAGGAGACAAGCTTCAGTCGTTACTTCAGGAAGCATGTCGGGACCAACTTCAGCACATGGCTGGGCCGCCGCCGAATCGAGCGCGCGCAGACGTTCCTGCTCGCGAGCAATGAGACGATTGAAGAGGTGGGTAGGGACGTGGGCTTCCCCGTCGCGAGGACGTTTCGACGCGCTTTCAGGCGTCACACGGGCTGCAGTCCTTCCGAGTTCAGGAGAAGGCACCTTCCAAGCGAGCCGCCTGCGGACTAACGGCCGCGGTTGCCTCGACTTCCGCTGCCGCTGCGATTGAGCCTGTGTTCCCGGGGAGCGGGGTTCCCTGAGGCGGAAGCGAAGGAAACCAAGTGGCCGGTACGGGGCAGGATTTGTCCGGAACAGGGCAAGTACGGTCCTTCACGTCACGAGCTCCGGCTGCTAGCGTTTGTCTTGCGAAGAAGACCAATCCACAACATCGGCCGTGGCCGAACGAGGAGGAGAGCCATGCGGGCAGATCCGAGAATCCAGTTGAAAGCCTCGTTCGAAATGGAGGTGTCGTGGGGATCCGCAAGAAACGTGAGAGAGGCCGACGAAAGCTACGGAATCTGATAGGCCTCGCACCGGTGGCAATCGGGATTGTGGCTGCAGTTTGGCACGTGGCCAGCGAGGTCAGTGTTCTCAGGGGTGAGGTCGGGGTCCTGAAGAGGCTCCTCAGTCCGGAGTCCCTCAAGGACATGAAGGCTGAGGTGACTGCTTCGGTCCAACGCGAGCTCGAGGGCCGAATCGAAGAGGAGATCGAGGCGGCATTGAAGGGGGTGCGGGCTGACGTCGAGGCGCTCCAGCAAGCCCAGCGGCAGATTCGGGCTAGCAACGGGAGTGCCTCGATCGATGCGGTGCAGAGCCGGCCGGAGGCACTGTGCGGACGGGACCAGCGGAACTCTGTTCACCTGCTGCCTGCCGGGACGATTCTCCCTTCGGAAATGCCACCGGATGTCTTCCTGAGCGGCGGCCGAGACAAGATCTGGCGTCTCGCCAACGGCGACTTTGCGCCGCGCCGGACCGACTATGCGCAACTCGTTGCCCGCGGTCAGAATGACGTTCGCCTGCCCGACCTGCGGGGAATGAATCTCCGTGGCCGTCAGCTCCACTACTACGTCAAGGTCTGCTAGCCAGGAGCGGGAACAGGCAGCCGTCGTGGGCCAGGCTGCCGAAGGGCAACCGGCGAATCGGTTCGGTCTGGCGGTATAGATTGGCCTTATTGTGCGTGCGGTCGGTCACTACCTGTTCGGACTGCTGGTTCTCACCCTTGTCTCCACCGGCCCCGTGGCAGCGTTGGCCGGGGAGCAGGCCACCCAAGCCGTCCGCCGCTTCATCGAAGCCTGGAACACGCGCGAGCCGGCCGCTTTCGCAGCGACTCTCCAGTATCCGCACGTGCGGCCGACCGCGGACTTCGAGGGCCGCGTCTTTGCCGACGCCGCGACGTACGCTGCGGCCATCGACTTCGACCAGGTGCTGGCGACGGGCTGGGATCGAACCCGGCTCGATTCCGCAACCGTCGTCCAGGCCGGAGAAGGGCAGGCCCATGTCGCCGGGCGATACACGCGGCTGCGCGCCGACGGCTCGGCTATCTGGAGCAACCAGATCACCTACGTCGTGACGGAGATGGACGGCTCGACCGGAATCCAGGCGAGGCTCGCGGCGGGCCTGGACGACCTGTCCGAGTCGGATCGCCGAGCGAATGCGGCAGCCGCCGTTGCCGCGGTCGAGAGCTACCTCGCAGCCTTCAACGCCCGTGACGAGGAGGCGATGACGGACACCATGCGGTTCCCCCACGTTCGGGTGGGAAGAGGAGGAGTGAGGACCTGGAGATCCGCCGCGGAGTACAGGGACGGGTTCGACTTCGACGGGTTCGCCGAACGTCTCGGTTGGGAGCACTCCGAGGCCGACTCCATGGAGGCGATCCAGGTGGGCGCCAGGGGCGTCAACGTTGCGGTCAGGATCACCCGCTACGGTGCCGGCGGCACCCTCATCCATAGCTTCGACACGATCTATCTGGTGACCGAGAAGGACGGCCACTGGGGCATCAGGGCGGGCTCGAGTATCGCTCCTTCACCTTGACGCCACTTCGCCGTGCTGCTGGTCGCCTTCCTCGTTGCCGTCCTGGTCCTCGGTGTGATCTACGACATCGCCCTGGGGGCCGGCCTGCTGCTCAAGATGTTCTCGAAGACGCCGGACGGACCCGAGCGTCGCCGTTACCGCGGACGGTGAGGATCAGGGCTCTGCGACCTCTGGTGACTCGTCCCGTGCCGTGCGAATGAAGTCGCGATCGAATGTGAGCATCGTCTCGCAGTGAGCGGCGACGCCAAGATGCAGGGCATCCGCGAAGTCCATGCCCTTCGCCGCCCGGTCGAGCGCCTCGACTAGCAGGTTCGGGCTCTCCACCGTGACACCCGGCAGTCCCGAGAAGGCCCGCAAGGCCGAGGCGGCATCCTCGGCGGCAAGGCCGTAAACGCTGCGCAGGACCCACTCGCACTCAAGGAGGACGGTCGTGCTCACGAAGACGTTCCCCGTCTCGACTACGTTTCTCGCCCTGTCGGCTTGTTCCGGATCGTCGCCGGTCAGGTAGCGAACGACGACGTTGGTGTCAATCGCCCGCATGCCGTCGCCTGGCCTCGGCCAGGACGCCTTCCCGCATCTCCTGGGGGGACTTCGGTGGGCCGTCGTAGGCCACGCTGCCGAACACGTCCTCGGGCCGGGTCTCGGGAAGCACGGGCTCGGGCTTGAGCAGGACACCGTCGGGCGTGTTCTCCACGACGAGGCGCGTTCCGGCTGCCCAGCGCAGCTCCCGGCGAATCGCCTTGGGCAGGATCACCTGCCCCTTGGTCGACAGTTTCGTGGTCAGTGGTTCGGGCGTGAGCATCGGTGGATTCCTCCTCCATGCGGGTAAGGCGAAAGTAAGATACACCGTTCCGTGCGTGCAGCCAAGTTCGGATGTCCGCGGGCGCCGCGGCGCCCGCGGACGAGCGGGCGGCGGCGGTAGAGTCAGGTCCATGAGCCAGACGCCTTCGTACCGACGTCCCGCCGTCGTCCGGCGCGCCGACGACGCGCCGGCGAACCAGGTCGAGCTGGGTACGGCAACGACCACGCAGGTCCTGCTGGGTGCCGCCGACGACACGCCGCACTTCGCGATGCGGCGGTTCCGCATGGAGGACGGCGGCGGGATGCCGCTGCACACGAACCAGGTGGAGCACGAGCAGTACGTGCTTCGGGGCCGCGCCCGGCTCGTGCTGGGCGACGAGACGGTCGAGGTCGGCGCCGACGACGTGCTGCTCATTCCCGCGGGCCTGCCGCATTCCTACGAAGTGATCGAGGCGCCGTTCGAGTTCCTCTGCCTGGTGCCGAACCGGCCGGACCGGATCGACCTGGTCGGCTGAGAGTGAAGCCGCGCCGCCGTCCCCCGGCCGTGCTCCGCGCGGCGGGACTCTTGCTGGCGGCGTCCCTGGCGACCGAGCCTGTCGATCTGGCGGTGGCGGCCGAAGGCGAGACGCTGCCGCCGGACCTCCGCACGCGCACGGACGGCATCGACTGGCCTGGCTTCCTCGGTCCGAACCGCGATTCGAAGTCGCTCGAGATCGGCATCCGAACGGACTGGATTGGCGAGCCGCCGCCGTTGCTTTGGCACCTGGAGTTGGGCGAGGGCTACGCGGCGCCGTCGGTCGCCCGCGGCCGGCTCTTCTACTTCACCCGTTTCGGCGACCGGGCGCGTCTGGTTGCCGTTCGAGCGGACAACGGCGAGGAACTCTGGCGCTCGGAGTACCCAACGGACTACGAGGACTACTACGGTTACGACGGCGGGCCGCGCACGGCGCCGCTCATCGACGGACCGCGGGTCTACTCGGTGGGGGCTGACGGCTTCCTGCGCTGCAACCGGATCGTCGACGGGGCCGTGCTGTGGGAGCGCGACACGCACGCGGAGTACGGCGTGCAGCAGAACTTCTTCGGCGTCGCGAGTTCGCCCTGGATCGAGGACGATCTGCTGATCGTGGCGGTAGGCGGCAGTCCGGCCGGCGCCCCGAACATCCACAGCGGTGCGGTCGAGCCGAACGGCACGGCCCTGGTCGCCTTCGACAAGCGAACGGGCGAGGAGCGCTACCGCGTTGGCGACGACCTGGCCAGCTACGCGAGCCCCGTGGTGATCGACTTCGACGGCAGGCGCCTCGGTTTCCACTTTGCGCGCTCCGGTCTGATCGTCTTCGATCCGAAGGCGGGCCGGGAGGTGGACCGCTTCGACTGGCGGGCCCGCCGCTTGACCAGCGTGAACGCGGCAAACCCGGTCGTCGTCGGCAACCAGGTGCTCCTCACGGAGTCCTACGAGAAGGGCGCGGTCCTGCTGGAGTACAACACCGCCTCCGAGGGCGACTCGGACGCCTTCCGGTCGATCTGGCAGGACGGCCCGCGCAACCAGGCGATCGCCGCCCACTGGAACACGCCCGTTCACCACGAGGGGGTCGTCTACGTCTCGAGCGGTGAGAAGTCGCCGAACGCGGAGCTGCGGGCCGTCGACTGGGCGACCGGCGAGGTCCACTGGAGCCAGCCGCGCCTGGCCCGCACCCAGTTGCTCTACGTCGATGGCCACTTCGTCGTCCACAGCGAGGTCGGCGACCTGCTGCTCGTCCGCGCGACACCGGACATTTACCAGCAGGTCGCGCACATTCGCCTGCGTGCCGACGTGGACGGCCGCACCGTCGATCTGCTGCGCTACCCGGCCTGGGCGGCGCCGGTGCTGTCCCACGGCGTGCTCTACGTGCGTGGCCGAAGCCGGCTGGCCGCGCTGGAACTCATCCCGCCGCCAGCCCCGTGACGGATCTGCCACCGGCGTCGATCCTGGCTTCGAGCTCCGCCCGGGCTCGCTTGGCGGAGGCGGGAAAGAGACTCCGCGAGTGTCTGGAAACCGGCGACGAGGTTCTGCTCCTGGCACCGTCCCGCGGCGCCGCGGACGACCTGTTGCGAGGCTTGACAGGCACCGGCGACGGTCTCCTGGGCGTTCACGCGATGTCGTTCCACCAGTGGGCGCTCCAGGCCGCCGCGCTCGACCTGGCCGCCCGCGATCTTCGCCCCATCACACCGCTCGGAACCGAGGCCATAGCGGCCCGCGCGGCGCGGTTGGCTGCCGCCGAGGGGAAACTGGAGCGCCTGTCGCCGGTCGCCGGCATGCCGGGCTTCGCCCGTTCGCTGGCGGCGACGCTCGACGAACTGCGGTCGGCCGGCGTTTCGCCGTCGACCCTGGCCGGGGATGACGGCACGCGGGACCTGGGCCGCCTGCTCGAGCGCTTTGCCGACGAGATGAAGCGATTCGGGCTTGCCGACCGGTCCGCCGTCCTCAAGCTGGCCGCGGCGGCGCTCGGGGAGGGGCGGGCGATCGTGCCGCCGCGCTCGATCTGGCTGGACCTCTCGGTGCGCAGCCGCGCCCAGGCCGACCTGTTGAGGGCACTTGCCGGGCGTAGCCGGGAGGTCGTGGCGACCGTCGCCGCGGGTGACGGCGAGTCGCTTGAGTGGCTGACCTCGGCGCTGGGCGCCGAGGCCGTAGCGAAGGTCGACCAGGATACGGACGGCGAGGCGGGGACAGTGCTTGGCCGCGTACAATGTTTCGTGTTCGAGACGGGCGTGGACGTGGAGGGGACGCCTCCGGCGGAGCCGCCACCGCCAGGTGGAGGGCCGCCGTCCGTCGACCTGTTCTCGGCCGCCGGAGAGGGCCAGGAGTGCGTGGAGATCGCGCGCCGCATCCGTCGTGCCGCGGCCGACGGGCTCGCCTTCGACCGCATCGCGATCCTCGTGCGGCAGCCCACGGCCTACCTGCCCCTCATCGAAGATGCACTTGGCCGGGCCAGCGTTCCGGCCTACGTCACGCGAGGCTCGCTTCGCCCCAACCCGGCCGGCCGCGCTTTCCTGGCCCTGCTCGCCTGCGCCGGTGAACGGCTCTCGGCGAGCCGGTTCGCGGAGTATCTGTCGCTCGGCCAGACGCCGAAGCCGGCGGCGGACGGTGCGCCGCCGAAGGTCGACGAGGTGCCCTGGGTGGAACCAGCCGGTGAGCAGCTCGTGCTGAAGTCACCGGAGGCGACGAATCCGGAGTTCACGGTTGTCGACGCGGACGATGCCGGCGAATCCGACGAAGACGCGGCGCCCGCCGGCGCTCTCCGGGCCCCTGCGCGGTGGGAACGGCTTCTGGTGGACGCCGCCGTGGTGGGTGGCGCCGGGCGCTGGCGGAAGCGACTGGAGGGACTCGACGCCGAGTTCCGGCTGCGGCTGCGCGAAGTCGAGGAGGAGAACGAGGGCCACAGGGGCTACCTCGAGCGTCAGATCGCGCGTCTCGGCACGCTCCAGAGCTTCGCACTGCCCCTGGTGGGGTTTCTGGACGGTCTGCCGGAGAGTGCCGATTGGGGTGTGTGGCTCGACCGCCTCGGCGAGCTGGCGACGATGGCGCTGCGGCGCCCGCAGTCCGTGCTTGAAGTCCTGGCGGAACTGCGGCCGCTCTCGGAGGTCGACGAAGTCGGCCTCCCCGAGGTCGAGCGCGTACTCGCCGAGCGCCTCAGGTTCAGGTGGCGCGAACCGCCGAAGCGTCGCTATGGGCGCGTCTTCGTGGGCGTGGCGGAGGAGGCGGCCGGACGTTCCTTCGATCTTGTGTTCGTGCCGGGCCTGGCCGAGGGAGTCTTCCCGCGGCGGTCCGGCGAGGACGCCCTGCTGCTCGATGATCGGCGGCGAGCCCTGAGCGGAGCGGGCTACCGCCTGGCGGTCGACGTCGACCGCACCCGCCGGGAACAACTCCTGCTCCGCCTGGCCGCCGGCGCGGCGGCTCATACGCTGGTTGCCTCGTACCCACGAGTCGATCTCGTGCAGGGCCGGGCCCGAGTGCCGTCGCTGTACGCCCTCGACCTGCTGCGGGCGGCCGAGGGTCGGTTGCCCGACCTCGACACCCTCGGCCGGCGGGCCGCGGCCGCCGGCGCCGCGATCGTCGGCTGGCCGGCGCCCGCCAACCCGGACGAGGCGATCGACGAAGCGGAGTTCGACCTCGCCATGCTCCAGCCGCTGCTCGGCGGTGGACTGTCGGACGCTGAACGCCGGGGCAGGGCGCGGTTCCTGCTGTCCTCGAACGAGCACCTTGCGCGGGCGCTACGGGCCCGGGCCAGACGCTGGCGCAAGGGCTGGTTTCCGGTCGACGGCCTGGTGGACGTGGGTGACGAGGCCCGGGAGGTCCTGTCCCGCCATCGCGTCGGGGCCCGCTCCTACTCGCCGACGGCGCTGCAGAACTTCGCCGCCTGTCCCTACCGGTTCTTCCTTGGAGCGGTGCTACGCCTGTACCCGCGCGACGAACTCGTGCAACTGGAGCAGTTGGATCCCCTGACCCGCGGCAGCATCTTTCACGAGATCCAGTTCCGGCTGTTCGGCGCCCTCCGCGAGGCGGAGTTCTTGCCGGTGACATCCGCAAGGCTCGAGGAAGCGTTCAGCGTGCTGGACGCTGTGCTGGAGGAAGCCGAACGCGACTTCCGGGACCAGCTGGCGCCGCCGATCGAGCGCGTATGGCAGGCCGAGTTCGAAGGCCTTCGCGGGGACCTTCGCGGTTGGCTGCGCCAGGTGGCGGACGAGGGCGGCCTGTGGACGCCGGTCCACGCCGAACTCGGGTTCGGCCTGGCGCGGTCGCGCGATCGGGACCCGCGGAGCGTTCGGGAAGCCGCCCCGGTCCTGGAGGTTGCGCGGCTCCGAGGGTCGATCGACCTGGTCGAAGCGGACAGCGCCGGTCGCCTGCGGGTGACGGACCACAAGACCGGCGGCGCGCGCCACGCGGGCACGTCTCTCGTGATCGGCGGCGGCAAAGTGCTGCAGCCGGTCCTCTACAGCCTGGCGGCCGAGGCCGTGCTCGGCCGGGACGTCGTCTCGGGCCGGCTCTTCTACTGCACGCAGCGCGGCGGTTACAGCCTTGTCTCCGTCCCGCTCGACGAGCGAAGCCGCGGCGCGGTCCGCAGGATGCTGGCCACCGTCGACGGCGCGCTCGAGGAGGGCTTTCTGCCCGCGGCGCCCGGCAAGGACGAGTGCCGGTACTGCGACTACCGCCCGGTGTGCGGCCCGTACGAGGACCTGCGCGTCGCCCGCAAGCAGAAGAGTCGGCTCGGAGCGCTCAACGACTTGAGGCTCGAACCATGACCGGCCAGGCGGCGCGGCCACTCGCGGACGAAACCGCCCGCCGGCGGATCCGGGAGGCGCTGGGTGAGAGCCAACTCGTCGAGGCGGCCGCCGGCACCGGCAAGACGACCGTGCTCGTCGAGCGGCTGGTGGCCCTTCTGGAGCAGGGCCTGGGCACCGTCGACGGGCTGGCGGCCGTCACCTTCACGCGCAAGGCCGCTGGCGAACTGAAGCTACGCCTGCGCGAGGAACTGGACAGGAGGCTGGTCGAGCTGCGCGCCGCCGGCGTTGCCGACGGGCGCACCCAGAACCTGGAGGCGGCGATCTCGCGCCTGGAGGAGGCGTCGATCGGTACGATCCACTCGCTTTGCGCCGAGATCCTCCGGGAACGGCCGGTCGAAGCCGGCGTCGATCCGGGCTTCGGCGAACTGGCCGAGGACGAGGCGCCGCGTCTCTTCAACCGCGCCTTCCGGAGCTGGATCGAGGAGCAACTCGAATCGATGCCGCCCGGTCTGCGCCGGGAACTGGCGCGGCTCACGGCCGGGCCGTGGTCACCGCGGCAGCCGCCGCTGGACCGGTTGCGCGACACTGCTCTTCGCCTGGTCGAATGGCGCGATTTCCCGTCGAGTTGGCGGCGGCCGGACTTCGACCGCGAAGCGCAACTCGGGGATCTTGCGACGCGCGTGGAGCGTCTCGCCGACCTCGTGCGGCACGGGCGGCGCGGCGACATCCTGCGGCGCGGCCTCGACCGGGTCGTCGAGCTGGCGGCCTGGATCGCCCGGGCGCGGGAGCTGGGCGCCTCGAAGCCGGACGGCGGTGGCGTGGAAGCGGACGGCGGCGAGGCGGTTCAGGATCAGCTGGAGGCACGGCTCGTCGAGCTGCGGCGTCGTCTGAGCGGCTATGGCGCTCCCCGCAAGGGTCGCGGCGGCTTCGCGGAGGGTGTCGCGCGGGACCAGGTGTGGGAGCTCTGGCGGCGGCTGGCGGAGCGGCTGGAGCAGTTCGTGGAGGCGGCCGACGCGGATCTCGCGGCGTTGCTCCGCGACGAGCTGGCCGGTGCGGTCGAGCGTTACGAAGAGGCAAAGAACTCTCTCGGCAAGCTGGACTTCCATGACCTCCTGATCAAGGCTCGGGACCTGCTGCGTTCTGACGGCACGGTCCGAGCCCACCTTCAGCGGCGCTACAGCCATCTGTTCATCGACGAGTTCCAGGACACGGATCCGCTTCAGGCGGAGATCCTGCTTCTGCTGGCCGCCGACAGTCCCGAACCGTGCGACTGGAGGGAGGTGCGGCCGGCAGCAGGCAAGCTCTTCGTCGTCGGCGATCCGAAGCAGTCGATCTATCGCTTCCGCCGCGCCGACGTGGTGCTTTACCACGACGTCAAGGAGATGCTCGCCGGCCGCGGCGTCGAGGTCCTCCACCTGACGACCAGCTTCCGGTCGGTCGGGCCGATCCAGCGAGCCGTGAACGCCGCTTTCGCGCCGCTGATGACCGGCGACCATCAAGCCGGCAGCGCGGACTACATCGCCCTCGGCGAGCACCGCGAATCGATCGCCGGCCAGCCCGCCGTGATCGCCTTGCCGGCACCCAGACCGTACGGCTCCCGCAACCTGAGCAATCGGGAGATCGAGGCGTGCCAGCCGTATGCCACGGTCGAGTTCGTGCGCTGGCTGATCGAAGACAGCGGGTTCGAGGTCGAGGTTCCGGACCCGGACCGGCCCGGACAGCGCATGCGGTCGCGGATCCGGCCCCGGGACGTCTGCCTCCTCTTCCGCCGGTTCCTGAGCTGGAACAGGGACACCTCCCGCGAGTATGTGCGGGGACTGGAGGCCGTGGGCATTCCCCATCTCCTGCTCGGCGCCCGCTCCTTCCACGAGCGGGAAGAGGTGGAGGCGCTGCGGTCGGCGCTCAAGGCGGTGGAGTGGCCGGACGACGATCTCTCGGTCTACGCGACGCTGCGTGGCGGCCTGTTCGCGTTCGACGACGAGCTCCTGCTTCGCTTCAAGGCCCGCTATGGCGGCTGGCATCCGTTCCGTGCGCCGCGGCGGGCGCGGGAGAACGGCGAGCCGCCCGAAGAGTTCCGCTCCCTGGTCGAGGTGCTGGACTTCCTCGCCGAGCTCCACCGCCGGCGGAACTATCGGCCGATCGTGCGCACCGTGCAGGAAGTACTGGCCAGGCCCCGTGCCCAGGCGTCGATGGCGCTCCGGCCCGCAGGCAACCAGGTGCTGGGCAACGCGCAGCGGGTGTGCGATCTCGCCCGCCGCTACGAGCTCGCGGGCGGCCGCTCCTTCCGCGGCTTCGTCGAGCAACTGGACGAGGAGGCCGAGCGGCCGGCCAGCACGCAGGCGCCGGTGGTCGAGGAAGACGCGGAGGGAGTGCGGATCATGACGGTCCACACGGCGAAGGGGCTGGAGTTCCCGGTCGTCATCCTCGCCGATATGACGGCCGGCCTGTCTCGCGGCGCTGAACGGACCGTGCGGCCGGAGGACGGCCTGTGCGCGATGAGGCTTCTCGGCCTTTCGCCTCAGGAGCTGCTGGACGCGAAGGAGATCGAGGACCGGCGAGAGGAGGCGGAGGGCGTGCGGGTCGCCTACGTGGCGGCGACTCGCGCCCGCGACCTGCTCGTCGTGCCGGCGGTCGGCGACGCGCAACGGAAGGGCTGGGTCCAGTGTCTGAACGATGCGGTCTACCCGCCGGCGGAGCAGTGGCGGCAGTCCGAGCCGGCGGAGGGCTGTCCGGCGTTCGGCGAGCGCACTGTCGCCAGGCGTCCACACGACTACGAGAATCAGCCCGAGACGTCGGTCCGGCCGGGCCGCCACAGTTTCCCGGGCGTCGCGGGCGAGGCCGGTGACACGGGCTACGACGTCGTCTGGTGGGACGCCGAGTTGCTCGACGGGAAACCGCCGGCGAGCTACGGTCTGCTGGGCGAGGATCTGCTGGTCGAAGGCGGCGACGACGCGAACCGCGAACGGTTCGAAGGCTGGCAGCGCCGGGGTGAGGAGCTGGTTGCCCGTGGCTCGGAGCCGAGCGTGTCGCCCGTAGCGGTCACCGAGCTCGACTTCGAACCGCCGGGTGACCCTGTCGACATCGTGATCGAGGAACTGCCGCGGTCAGGCGACCGGCCCGGCGGGAAGCGCTTCGGCAGTCTCGTTCACACCGTGCTGCGCGACGTCCCGCTGTCAGGCAAAGCGGAGCGGATCGGGGATCTGGCACGGCTTCACGGCGCTCTGCTCGGCTCGACGGCCGCCGAGGTGACGGCGGCGGAGGCTGTGGTGACGGCGGCGCTTGCCAGCCCGGCCGCTGAAGCCGCCCGGACGTCGCAACGAGTGCTGCGCGAGACACCTTTTCTCCTGCCCCTGGACGGCGAGGCGGAGCACCGGATCGTCGAGGGCGCGATCGACCTCGCCCACGTCGACGATGAGGGCGGTTGGATCGTCGTTGACTGGAAGACCGATCTCGGCGATCTCGACGCCCCCGCCGGGGCTACCGGCGGCAACGGCGTCTCCCGCGGTGAGCGCTACCGCCGGCAGGTCCGCTGGTACTGCTTTGCGCTGGAGCAGTTGACCGGCAGCCCGGCTTCGGGCCGTCTGGTGTTGCTCTAGGTCCAGCGATAGCTCGCTAGCGATTGGCTCGCTTGTCCCGGTGGTACGTGAGTGCCGCAGCGATGCAGAATCGAAGAGGGTCTTCCGGCAGGTCGTCCTTCTCGTCGAACACGATGGCCCGATTGCCCTCGAATCGCAGATCGTCCGGAAAGAGACCGCGGAAGGTCTCGATCAGGCTGGTCCGGCAGTGGAAGTACATCGCGTACCGGGACGGTTGCGCTTTCTTCCAACCGACCCGCACGGTGGTTCCGCTCTTGCTCTGCGAAGTGACGTAGGCCGGCTCGCCCCACTTGAGGGTTTCTTCGATCGGCCCTACGCCGTCCGTGTTCTTGGCCGTCTCGAGGATGAGAGAGCGCAGAACCAGGAGCCTGCCGCGGATGGCGGGCGGGTACGCCTCGAACTTCTCGGCGACGTCCTCGTCTTCAAACGGCTTCATGCGCTTGACTGATCACACGACCTCGCCGATGTAGCGCTCACGCGCCAGCCTCCAGAAGACGACGAGGAAGGCGGTCAGCGGAATCGCGAGGATCATGCCGGCGATGCCGTTGAGCGCCGAGCCCCAGAAGAAGACGGCGACGATGATCGCCATCGGGTGGAGCCCGGTGCGGTCGCCCATGATCCGCGGCGTCAGCACGTAGGCCTCGATCAACTGGACGAGCGCGAAAACGACGAGCACCCAGATGACGAGGTTGAGCCCGCCGCCCTCCTGCCAGTAGCCGATCGGCAGCGCCACAGCGAGGCCGACGATGCTCCCGAGGTAGGGGATGATGTTCAGGAAGCCCAGCGCCAGACCGAGGACCAGTCCATAGCGCAGCCCGGCGATGGAGAAGCCGATGGCGAAGAGCGCTCCCTGGAGGAAGGCGACGACGAGCTGGCCGCGGAAGAACGCCACCAGGATGTCGATGAACTCCTGAATCAGGTAGACGACGTCCTCGCGGGTCCTCGGCTTGAGGAAGGGGAAGAGGTGGTCCAGCTTGCGGAAGCGGTCCGGGTCGATGATCAGGAAGAAGCAGAGGTAGACCGGCAGGACGGCCCAGGCAAACAGGGAGGCGAGGCCGGCGCCGATGCCCTGGAGGACATCCAGGGTGGTGTCGCCGACGACGCCGAAGCCGGGTAGAAGACTGGTCAGGTCCATGTCCTCTACCGCGTCGCGGACCCGGCTCCCGAGCGGATTGGTCTCCATGAACTCGTTGACCGCCGGCAAGGTCTCGGCTAGCCAATCCACCACGCGATCGGATGCGTCGGGCAATGCGTCGATCAATCCCGTCATCTGTGAGGCGGCCAGGGCGCCGAAGAACCAGGCGAAGCCGGCCACAGGCAGCAGCAGGGACAGCAGCACGGCGGCCACCGCCAGGATCCTGGGAAACCGCAGGCGCTCGTTCAGCAGCTCGTAGTAGGGCCGGAGCACGAACGCCAGAACGGCCGCCACCGCGAGCGGTAGGAAGATGTTCGAGAAGGCGGCGAAGAAACTGCCGATGGCCCAGAACAGCGCGACGACCGCGGCCAGGATGACAGCGGCCGCAGCGATCGTCGCGGCGGCGGCTACGGTGGCGCGTTGACGTTCGGAGAGTTCGATCTGCACGGGCGGTTCGTCCCTGCCGGGACGCTACCACCGGGAATCGTCTCCGGGGTGGATACCATCGCGCCATGAGTGCGAAGCGGCGATTCCGGACCGTCAAGGGCATGCGTGACCTGGTCGACGAAGCTCCCGCCTTCGCAGAGGTGGAGGAAGCGGCAAGGCGCGTGTTTTCGCTTTACGGCTACCACGAGGTGCGTACACCAGTGGTGGAGGACACGGAGCTGTTCGTGCGGGGGGTCGGCGAGGCCAGCGAGCTCGTCGGCAAGCAGATGTACAGCTTCGACGACAAGAAGGGCCGCAAACTGTCGCTTCGCCCGGAAGGCACGGCGCCGGTAGCACGGGCTTACCTGCAACACGACATGGCGTCCTGGCCGCAGCCGGTCAAGGTCTTCTACATGGGACCCTACTTTCGCTACGAGCGTCCGCAGGCAGGTCGCTACCGGCAGTTCAACCAGATCGGCGCCGAGTTGATCGGCGATCCGGGGCCTTACAGTGACGTGGAGCTGCTGGTCATGCTGTTGCGGTTCCTGGAAGAAGTCGGCTTCCAGGATCTGAGAGTGGGCCTGAACTCGGTTGGCGATCCGGAATGCAGGCGGCGTTACTCCCAGCGCCTTCGCGAATACCTCGAGCCTTACCGGGATGAACTCGGTGCAGATAGCCGGCGGCGCCTGGAGACGAATCCGCTTCGTATTCTGGACACGAAGGTGTCGAGGGAGCGGGAGTTGGTTGAGGGCGCGCCGCGAATGCGTGACGTACTGGGCGATGCGGCGCTGGCGCACTTCCAGACGGTCTGCGATCAACTTGAACGCTTCGGCATCGACCCCGAGATCGACGATCGCCTGGTGCGCGGTCTCGACTACTACACCCGGACCGTTTTCGAGATCACATCGGCCTCTCTTGGGGCGCAGGACGCCATCCTGGGTGGCGGTCGCTATGACGGCCTGATCGCCGACTTAGGCGGTCCGAGCGTGCCGGGTATCGGCTTCGCGATCGGTGAAGATCGTTTGGTTTCGCTGTTCCGCCACCTGTATCCGGATAGGCGCGTTTCCGGCGCGAACCCGCAGGCTCCGGTTCTTGTCGTACCAGTGGGAGGCTCCTACCGGCGTCAGGGTCTGGAGTTGTCCCAGGCACTGCGTGCGGCCGGTATCACGGCCATCTGCGAGTTCGATGCCCTGAGACCCCTCAAGGTTGGATTGAGACAGGCGAGCCGCCGGGGCTGCCGGTGGGTCGTCCTCATCGGCGAGGACGAAGTGGCAGCCGGCACCGTCGTCCTCCGGGACTTCGAGAACAGCACCCAGGAGACCATCCAGCGTGAGGAGTTCGTCGCCACGGTCAAGGCGAGAATTTCCGCCTGACTTGTGCGAGGATCGGCGGTTCGAGCCGGGAGCGGCTCGGCAAGGAACACGCACGTGAAGAGAACGCAGGCAGGAACCCTGACCGCCGAACAGGTCGGCCGGCAGACAAAGGTCCAGGGATGGGTCCATCACCGGCGCGATCACGGCGGCGTCATCTTCCTCGACGTGCGCGATCGAAGCGGCGTCGTGCAGGCGGTGGTACACCCCGAAACCACGCCTGAAGCGGCCGAGGCTCTTCAGCCGGCGCGCCTCGAATGGGTCGTCGAGGTCGAGGGCGAGGTGGTGCGCCGGGACCCCGACAAGGTGAACCCGAAGATGGCCACCGGCGAGATCGAGATCCAGGTCGCGAGCGGCCGCGTGCTCGGCCGCTCGGAACCGATGCCGTTCGGCGTGGAGGGCGCTCAGGACGCCAGTGAGGAGACCAGGCTCAAGTACCGCTTCCTCGACCTGCGTCGGAACGCGCTGCAGAGCAACCTGCGGCTGCGCTCCGACTTCACGATCGAGTCTCTCGCCTACTTCCGCGAGCAGGGGTTCGTGAACGTCGAGACGCCGATGCTCACCCGGTCCACGCCGGAAGGCGCCCGCGACTATCTCGTCCCGAGCCGCCTGAACCACGGCAACTTCTACGCGTTGCCGCAGTCGCCCCAGTTGTTCAAGCAGATCCTGATGGTCAGCGGGCTCGAGCGCTACGTGCAGTTCGCCCGCTGCTTCCGCGACGAGGACCTGCGAGCCGACCGCCAGCCGGAGTTCACCCAGATCGATGTCGAGATGTCCTTCGTCGACGAGGAGGACGTCTACCGCCTGGTCGAGGGGCTGTTCGCGCGGGTGTTCCCGCTGGCCGGGATCGAGCCGCCCGCGTCGTACCCGCGCCTCTCCTACGGCGAGGCGATGCTCCGTTACGGCAACGACCGTCCCGATCTGCGGGTCGACCTCGAGATCGAGGACGTGACGGACTGCCTGCGCGAGACGGGCTTTCGCGCCTTCCAGGCGGCGGTCGCCTCGGGCGGCGTCATCCGCGGAGTCCACATTCCGGGAGCCGCTTCATCCAGCCGTCGCCAGGTGGACGAGTACGCCGACATCGCCCGCCGCCACGGCGCCGCCGGCGTCCTCTGGGTCAAGCGGGACGGCGGCGTTCCCTCGTTCCTGGTCAAGGGTGCGCTGACGGACGGGCAGGTCGAGACCCTGGCCGATCGGCTAGGCGTCGAGGAAGGCGGCCTGGGCCTGCTGGTTGCCGGGCCGGCGCCGACCGCGGCGGCGGCGCTGGGCGCCCTGCGGGTCGAGGTCGGGCGGCGCTTCGGGCACATGCGGGAGGACGCGCACGAGTTCCTCTGGGTACACGACTTCCCGCTGGTTGCCTGGAACGGCGACGAGGGGCGGTGGAACGCGACCCACCATCCATTCACCTCGCCGCGGATGGAGGACCTGGACCGCCTGGAGAACGACCCGGGATCGGTTCTCTCGCGCGCCTACGACGTGGTGCTGAACGGCAACGAGATCGGCGGCGGTTCCATCCGGATCCACGACCGGGACGTGCAGAAGCGCGTGCTGGCGGTGCTCGGGATCGACGCCGCCGAGGCCGAGCGTCGATTCGGCTTCCTGTTCGAGGCCCTGAGCTACGGTGCGCCACCGCATGGCGGGATCGCGCTGGGCGTCGACCGGATCGTCATGCTGATGGCCGGCGCCGCCTCGCTGCGCGACGTGATCGCCTTTCCGAAGACGGCCTCGGCGGTGTGTCTGATGACGGAGGCGCCGTCGACGGTGGACCAGGAGCAGTTGCTGGAACTCGGGCTGCGCGTCCGCCCGCGCGGCGGCTAGGTCCGGGGAGGTCGGCACGGTGGAGGGCACGCAGCACCACGCTCCGGACGCGCCGTATCGCCTGACCCTCGCGCACCCGCGCGGCGTGAGCGACATCCTGGTCGGGCCCGGTCTCCTGGCTTCGGCGGGCGGCGGCGCGCTGGCCGAGGTCGCGGCCTGGTGCGGCGGCCGGGTCGTCTTCCTGGTCACGAGCGAGGTGCCGGACCGCCACTGCGGCGCTGCGGCGAGGAAGCTGCTGGAGCCCGCGGCGAGGGTCGAGACGATTGATGTTCCGGACGGCGAGGCGGCGAAGACGGTTGACTGCGCCGCGTCGGTCTGGCAGCGGATGCTCGATCGCGGGGGCAAGCGGGACAGCCGTCTCGTCACGCTCGGCGGCGGCGCCGTCGGCGATCTCGGAGGTTTCGCCGCGGCGTGCTTCCTGCGCGGCATCGACTACATGCAGATCCCGACGACGCTGCTGGCACAGGTCGATGCCTCGGTCGGCGGCAAGACGGGGATCGACCTGGCCGGCGGCAAGAACACGGTCGGAGCTTTCCACCACCCGAGGTTCGTGCTCGCGGACATCGACTGCCTGCGGAGCCTGCCCGCGGCGGAGCTTCGAGCCGGCCTGTTCGAAGTGGTCAAGATGGCGGCGCTGCTCGATCTCGATCTGCTGGCCGTGGTTGAGGAGTCGCTGGATCGCCTGCTCGCCGTGGACGCCGAGGTGTTGACTCCGGTCGTCGCGGCCTCTGTCCAGGCCAAGCTGGACGTGGTCGAGGCGGATCTGGAGGAAGGAGACCGCCGCCGTCTGCTCAACTTCGGACACACGCTGGGACACGCGATCGAGTCGGAGTTCGGCTACCGCGGATTGCGCCACGGCGACGCCGTCGGCCACGGGATGAGGTTCGCCCTCCGCCTGGCGCGGCGGCGCGGACTCGATCCGGACTTCGCGGCGCGGCTGGAGCGGTTGATCGATCGGCTGGGTCCGCCCGCGCTCGAGGACTTCGAGCGGGATCTCGGGGTGAGGCTCGACGTGGACCGGTTGATCGAGGCGATGGGCCGGGACAAGAAGGCCCGCGAGAGCGGTCTGGTGTGGATTCTGCCGGCGGCGCCGGGACGGGGCGAGATCGTCCCCGGACTCGATCCGGCGCTGGTGCGGAGCGAACTCGAGGCCTTCCTCGACCTGTCGCGCGCTCCGGCGGGCGGGGGTTCGCCGTGAGTGCTGACCTCGGCGGCGGAGTAGCCCTGCAACGGTCCGGGGACGAACTCCGATCGGGCGGGCTGTGGAATCGGCTGCGCCGGGGTCTCGGTCGTACCCGGAAGGGGCTTTCCGGCCGGATCGGCACCGTGCTCGGAAACGCGCAGCGGCTCGACGAGGACGTTCTGGAGCAACTCGAGGAGACGCTGATTGAGGCGGACCTTGGTGTGGAGACGTCGCTCGAGCTGGTCGAGCGCCTCCGAGGGGCGGTGCGTTCCGGATCCGTCGCGCGAGGCGACGAGGTCGGGCTCCGTCAGTTGCTGGTCGACGAGGTGGCCGTACTGCTCCTCGACGCGCCGCGGGCGGAGTGGCCGCCGCCGCCGCGCATCACCCTGATGGTCGGCGTCAACGGTTCGGGCAAGACCACTTCCGCCGCCAAGCTGGCCCACGCTTCCCTGGCGCGCGGCGAGCACGTGCTGTTCGCGGCGGCGGACACCTTCCGGGCTGCGGCGGCCGAACAGCTCCAGGTCTGGGGCGAGCGGCTCGGTGTTGACGTCGTGCGCCGTCCGTCGGGAGGCGATCCGGCAGCGCTCGTGTTCGATGCCGTGGAGGCGGCCGGAGCCCGCGGCGCGAACCACGTGATCGTCGACACCGCGGGCCGGCTCCACACCCGCGGCCAACTGATGGACGAGCTGGCGAAGGTGCACCGGGTGGCGCGGCGGGCGGCGGCGGAAGCCGGGGGCCGCACCTGGCGGGTGAGGAACCTGCTCGTCGTCGATGCGGGAACCGGGCACAACGCCCTGGTGCAGGCGCGGGAGTTCGGCGCCGCCGCCCCGCTCGACGCCGTCTTCCTGGCCAAGATCGACGGCACGGCGAAGGGCGGCATGGCCGTGGCGATCGCGCGCGATCTGCGTCTGCCTGTCGCCTGGCTGGGCGTTGGCGAGGCCGTCGAGGACATGGTCGACTTCGATCCGCGGTCGTTCGCGGCCGCCCTCTTCGGATGAGTTCAGCTCCGATGAGGGGCGAGTCGGCGTTCAGTCCGGCCGATCGCCGTGCGATGGCCCGCGCGCTGACTCTGGCGCGTCGAGGCCGCTACACCGCGGCGCCGAATCCGATGGTTGGGGCGGTCGTCGCGAGCGGCGGCGAGATCGTCGGCGAGGGTTGGCACCGCCGGGCGGGCGGAGAGCACGCGGAGGCGGCGGCGCTGCGAGTCGCTGGAAACGCGGCGCTGGACGGCACGCTCTACGTGACCCTCGAGCCCTGCAACCATCACGGGCGCACGCCGCCCTGCGCCGACCGGGTTATCGAATCCGGCGTCAAGCGCGTGGTCTTCGCCCACCGCGATCCGAATCCGGAGGTGACGGGCGGCGGCGGGGACAGGCTGCGCGCCATGGGCGTTCGGGTCGAGGGCGGCTTGCTTGCCGACCAGGCGGTGGAGCTGAACGTCCCGTTCCTGACCCGGGTCGTGCACCGGCGGCCCGCGGTGACCCTCAAGTGGGCGATGAGTCTGGACGGACGGATCGCGACAGCGACCGGCGACAGCCAGTGGATCTCGTCGGAAGAGGGCAGGAAGTGGGCGCTCGATCTGCGGGAGGAGCACCAGGCGATCGTCGTCGGCAGCGGCACCGCGCTGGCCGACGACCCGCGGCTGAACCGGCGGTTGGGTCGGGCCGAGGGGCCGATTCTGCGGGTCGTGCTCGATCGCCGGCTGCGGCTGTCCCCTGGTGCGCGGATGTTCGAGATCGAGGGACCCGTCGTTGTCTACACGGAGGAGCCGCCGGACATCGGCTCCTCGGTGTCCGCGTCCGCGCGGGATTGGTTAGCGCGCAGTGATCGGCTTCGCCGCGCCGGTGCCGAGGTGGTTGGTCTTCCAGCTGTGGGGCCAGCCGCCGTCCTGGAGGATCTCTTCGACCGTGGCGTCTCCAACGTGCTGGTCGAGGGTGGAGCGGAGGTGCTCGCTGCCTTCTCGGCGTCCGGACTGTGGGACCGGGCCGCGGTCTGCTGCGCGCCCGTCCTGATCGGCGGTGCGGCGGCGCCCGGTCCTCTCGGCGGCGATGGCCCGGAGAAGCTCGCCGACGCCTGGCGCCTCGACGAGCTACGGGTCAGCAGGCGCGAGCCGGACGTGATTCTCGTAGGCTACAGGCAAGGATGTTTACCGGAATTATCACGGAGCGTGGGCGAGTAGTCGAGGCGCCAGGAGCCTCCGATCGGGGAGGTGCGCGCCTGGTCGTCGGACACTCGGCGGTGCTGGCGGCGAAGCTCGATCTGGGCGCCAGCATCGCCGTAGCGGGCGTTTGCCTGACCGTGGTGGAGCAGAACGACGAGGATGGAGCCGCGCGATCCGTGTTCGATCTGTCTCCGGAGACGCTGAACCGAACGACGCTCGGCGGGCTGAGCGAGGGCGACGAGGTGAACCTCGAGCCGCCGCTCTCGGCCGGGGACCCGTTGGGCGGCCATTGGGTACAGGGGCACGTCGACACGACGACCGGGGTAGTGCGGGTGGAGGAACAGGGGGACCACCGTGTCGTCACGTTCAAGGTCCCGGCTGGGTTGGAGACGGGAGTCGTGCTCAAGGGCAGTATCACGATCGATGGCGTCAGCCTGACCGTCGCGGCGCTTGACGACCGGACGTTCGACGTGGCGCTGATCCCGCACACGCTCGAAGTGACGACCCTCGGCGGCCTGAAGCCGGGCGACCGGGTGAACGTCGAGGGGGACGTCCTGGCCCGGTACGTCCAGAAGGCGGTGAGGGCCGCCGTTGCGGCCGCGCTTGAGTCGGATTAGTCAAGTGACGCCCCTCACGCTTCGCGAGCACGTCGGCGAGCCCGCGAACTTCTGGATTCGGCACAGCTTCTCGCGCTGGCCGGCCGCTGACGACGACAAGCTCTGGTGTGACCTGGCCACCGGCGTCCTCGCGACGCCGACCGCGGTGCCGGCGTCCGACGCCCTGGTGGCGGCGGAACTCGTGCGTTCCGCGACGGATGTGGTCTACGTTCCGCCCCTCCCGGCGAATCAGGCCTCGCTCCGCACACGAATCGTCGAAGCAGCGGCCACTTCCGGCGTGCCTCTGTTGATCCAGACCGTGGGGAATCCGCCAGCTCGTGGGTTTACCGAGGCCGAGGCGTTTGGGAAAGGCCTGGCCGACCCGCCGCCCAATGCCACGGTCGTGATCGATTTGCTCGACAGCCTGGTCCGCCGGCCCGCCACGCTGCGAGAGCGGTTCAGGGAGGGCCGCCAGCCGGGCCTCCCCTTCGAGCCGGCGCCGCTTCAGGACGCGACCCTCGTCTGGCCGCTCGTGACCGGCTGGACCGATCGCCCCGGGGTCCTGGAGGCGGCGATGGACCGTTTCGCGGCCGCGCGGGTACGGCGTGTCGTGCCGCGCGCGCTGGAGCTCAGTGCCGCTGACCGGCGCGTGCTCGCCGAATGTCTCCAGTCCACATGGCCCGAGGCGTTCGACGCCATCTTCCACGGCGACGAGTCGCCGCCGGACGCGTCGGCGTTCCGGAGAGTTGCCGAAGCCGCGGGTCTGGAATCCCGCCTGCCGCGCCCGCTGCCGGCCCCGCCGCTGCCGCCCCGGCTACGCCTCGCACGTGAACTTGCGGGCCACCTGATCGAACGCGGCGACGCCGCCGACGCCGGGGGCGATGCCTACTACCGCGCCGCCCGCTTCCTCGACCGCGATGAAGTCGACATCGACGCGGCCGGCCGCGAAGGCAACCTCGGCGTTCTGCCGTGGCTCGAGGAGCCCGTGAAGCAGGCGGTGGAGCGGTGGCTGACCGCGCGGTCCGGAGACTGACGCCCGATGCACCTGGTCGTCTTCGACGTGGACGCAACCCTGGTCGAGTCCGAGGACTTCGACGGCATCCTCTACGCCAGGGCGATCAGGAACACGCTGAAGATCGATGTCGACGAGGAGTGGTCCGGCTATCGGCACCAGACGGACGGCGGCATCCTGAACGAGGTTCTGGATCGCAACGGAAGCGAAGGGGACCGCTCCCTGGCTCACGTTTCCGTCAGGAGCGAGTTCATCACCCTCGTCTCGGGTTACCTGGCTGTCCGCGGCGACCGGCTGCCGGAAGTCCCCGGCGCCCGCGCCTTCGTGAGCCGGCTCGCCGCCCGACCCGACATCGCCATCGGCATCGCCACCGGCGGCTGGAAGGAGACCGCCGCGATGAAGCTGCGGGCCATCGGCCTCGACCCGGACTCCCTGAGCCTCGCCTCGGGTTCGGACGCCGAAAGCCGCGTCGAGATCATGCAGGTCGCGGAGACACGCGCACTCTCTGGTAGAGCCGTCGACCGGAAGACCTACTTCGGCAACCGGTCGTGGGACCGCGAAGCAAGCCGCCGGTTGGGCTGGCACTTCGTCGGCATCGGCCCGGACGTTGAGCACAGCACCTGGTTCGACGACTTCCTGGACGAAGAGTCCATCAACCGGGCGTTGGCCCTGTCAGTTCCTACCGTGGCCGGAGCAGGGGAAACAGGATCACGTCCCGGATCGACCGGGCGTCGGTCAACAGCATGACCAGCCGGTCGATGCCGAGGCCCAGGCCGCCGGCGGGGGGCATGCCGTACTGGAGGGCTTCGACGTAGTCCCGGTCGAAGCGGTGGGCTTCGTCGTCGCCGCCTTCGCGGGCGCGGAGCTGCTGGCGGAATCGCTCGGCCTGGTCGTCGGGGTCGTTCAGCTCGGTGAACGCGTTCGCGATTTCCATGCCGCCGATGAATAGCTCGAATCGCTCGGTGAACCGGGGGTCGCAGGCGTTGTGCTTGGCGAAGGGTGAGACCTCGACCGGGTAGTCGTGGATGAAGGTGGGCTGAATCAGTTTCGGTTCGACCAGGCGGTCGAAGAGCGCCATCAGCAGGTTGCCGTAGCCGGCGCTCTTCGGCGGGTCCTCGCCCAGGCGCGTGAGTTCGGCGGTGAGGGCTGCTTCGTCGTCGACCGCGGTTGGGTCCAGGCCGCCGATCTCCAGCAGGGACTGGCGCACGCTGAGTCGCGGCCAGGGGGCCTGGAGGTCGATCTCGTGGCCGCGCCAGGTGCAGGTTGTCGAGCCCTCGGCATGCACGGCATCCAGGACCGCGGCGAGCATCCTCTCGGTGAAGGTCATCAACTGCTCGTAGTCGGAGTAGGCCCAGTAGAACTCGAGCATCGTGAACTCGGGGTTGTGCTGGGTGGAGATGCCCTCGTTACGGAAGTTGCGGTTGATTTCGAACACACGGTGCAGGCCGCCGACCAGCAGGCGCTTGAGGTACAGCTCGGGCGCGATGCGCAGGTAGAGGTCGAGGTCGAGGGCGTTGTGGTGGGTCACGAATGGCCGGGCCGTCGCGCCCCCGGGAACCGCCTGCATCATCGGTGTTTCGACCTCGAGAAAGCCCTCGTCCAGCAGGCAGGCGCGGAGCGCGGCGATCGCCTGCGAGCGGACGACGAAGCGCCGCGTCGACTCGGAGGAGTTCAGGAGGTCGAGGTAGCGGCGCCGGTAACGCTCTTCCCGGTCGGCCAGGCCGTGCCACTTCTCGGGCAGCGGCCGGGTCGCCTTCGCCAGCAGGTCGAGGCGGTCGGCCGAGATCGTCAGTTCGCCGGTACGGGTGCGGATCAGCAGGCCGTCCGCGAGCACGTAATCGCCGATGTCGAGTTGCGAGAGCAGCCACCAGCAGTCCTCGCCGACGTGGTTGCGGCGCAGGAGGACCTGGACCTTCGAGTCGGCGCCGTCGGAGATGTCGAGGAACGCCGCCTTGCCGTGGGTGCGGTGGGCGCGAACGCGGCCGGGAACCCTGAGGGAAACCGCGGCCTGCTCGAGCTCCGCCTCGCTCTTCTCGCCGTAGCGTTCGCAGACTTCGCCCGGCTCCAGGTCGTACGGCGCCCGGGTCGGGTAGGGGTCGACGCCTCGCTCGCGCAGGCGGTCGCGCTTGTCGCGCCGGTTCTCGATCTGTGCTTCGAGCTCAGACACGGCTCAGCTCGATTCCGGGTGCCGGAACGCGTCGTCCGCGAACAGGTCGGAGACGAGGCGCGCGACCGCGGTGGATGCTCCCCTGCCGATCCTGAGCACGTCCTGATGGTTGACAGCTTCGTCGACCAGCCCCACGCCCATGTTCGTGACCAGGGAAAGGCCGAGCACGCGGAGCCCCATGTGGCGGGCGGCGATGACCTCCAGCACGGTCGACATGCCGACCAGGTCGGCGCCCAGGGTGCGGTAGGCGCGGTTCTCGGCGGGGGTCTCGAAGGACGGCCCGAGCAGCCCGGCGTAGACCCCCTCGGCGACCGGTGTTCCGGCCTGTTCCCCGAGTTCGGCGAACCGGCGGCGCAGTCCGGGATCGTAGGCATCCGCCAGGTCGGGGAACTGCGGCCCCCACGCGGCCGGCAGCCGGCCCCTGAGCGGGTTCAGACCGGTCAGGTTGATGTGGTCGGAGATGGCCACGATCGAGCCGGGCGGCAGGTCCGCCCGCAGCGAACCGGCGGCGTTCGTGACGACCAGCGACCGGGCGCCGAGCAGGGCGCTGAGCCGCACCAGGTAGACGACCTGAGCCGGCGTGTAGCCCTGGTAGGCGTGCAACCGGCCGCGGCTGTAGAGGACCAGTCGGCCGTTGGCCGTCCGCACGAGTTCGGCGGTCACGGCGTGGCCCTCGATCGCCTCGACGTCGAAGGAGAACAGGTCGGAGAAGGGCCATGGACCCGCCGCAGGTTCGCCGAGATCGAGGCTCAGGCCTGAGCCGGTGACGAGGAGGGCCTCCGGCGTCGGGATTCCGGCCTCCAGCCAGCGCCGCCGGCTCTCCTCGAGTTCGGCTGCGAGACTCGTGTCCGGGCCGGTATCCTTGTGTCCATTCACGGCGTTCTCTCGCGTCGCCCGCTCCAGGCTTGGAGTGCGGCAGACCATATCCCGAGGAGTTCGATGATCGAAGACGGCATGCCGCGCGAGTTGATTTCGAGGGAAGTGCTCGACCGCCGGGTCGGCGAGCTGGCCGCCGAGATCGAGAGGGACTACGCCGACAGCGAGGAGCTGCTCTGCGTCGGCGTGCTGAAGGGATCCGTCTTCTTCATGTCCGACCTCCTGCAGCGGCTGTCCCGGCCGCTCGTCGTCGACTTCTTCCAAACTTCGAGCTACCGGGGCGAGACGACCTCGCCCGGCGAGGTGCGGATCCGACGCGACCTCGATCACTCTCTGGCCGGCCGCGACGTTCTGCTGATCGAGGACATCGTGGATACCGGCTACACGATGCGGACGATCATGGCGCTGATGGGGTTCAGGGGGGCGCGATCCGTGCGGCTCTGCGTGCTGCTCGACAAGGCCTGCAAGCGTGAGACCCCGGTTCAGATCCACTACCGCGGCTTCGAGGTGGACGACGTCTTCGTCGTCGGCTACGGCCTGGACTACGACGACCGCTACCGCAACCTGCCCTACATCGGCGTGCTGGAGGAGCCGCGAGCCTCGGAGTAGCCTCGCGTCGTCGTGGGGTTCGTCTGGCACATAGCCGTCAGGTACTTCCGCTCCACTCGCGCGGACGCGCACATCCGGGCGCTGTCCACCCTGACGGCGGGCGGCCTGGCGGTGGGTACGGCGGCGCTGGTGCTGGCGTTGTCGGCGCTCGCCGGCTTTCAGAACCTCCTGCTGGAAGATCTGGCGCGGCATACGCCGGCCCTTCAGATCGAGTTCGGCGGCGGCGGCGCCGCCGGCAGTGGCCAGGAAGGCGCGGCAATGGCGGAAAGCGTGCAGGGTCTGGCCGAACTGGCGGCCGCGACGAACGGCGTCGCCGCCGTCCAGGAGCTGCTCTACGCGCGGGGCTGGCTGGCCGATGGCGATCGTCCGTTCGCGGTCGAGGTGCTGGGCTACGAGAAGCGGCCGCCGCCCTGGATTCCGGTCCAGCCGGAGGCGACGTCCGGTCTGATCGTGCCTGTTTCCGTGGCGTTGCGGATGGGGCTGGCCGTGGGCGACATGGTACGCGTCGTGTCTCCACGCCCCGGGCTCACACCGGTCGGGCCGCAGCCACGCACCCGGATGCTGCCAGTCGACCTGATCTACAGGTCCGAACGCGCGGAGGACGCGGACGACCCGGTGCTGGTGCCGCTCGAACAGGCTTCCGCCCTGTTCGCGCGGGGCGACAGGCGACTGGATCTGACGCTCGCCCCGAAGGCGGATCCGGAGCGGATCGGCGACTTCCTGCGCCGGGGAATCGATCCGTCCGTGGCGACTGTGACCACCTGGAAAGAGGCCAACCGGGCGCTCCTCTTCGTGCTGCGTCTCGAGAAAGGCCTGGTCTTCTCGGCGGTGGCCCTGATCGTCGCGGTCGCCTCGTTCGCCCTGCTCGCGGCCTTGTCCATGGTGCTTTCGAGCAAACGCGCCGAGGTCGGTGTGCTGGCGGCGATGGGTGCGCCGCCGGCCCGGTTGCAGCGCGTGTTCCTGCTGCTCGGCGCGCTGCTGTCGGTCGGCGGCGCCGGCCTCGGCGGTGCGGCCGGCGCGGGGCTCGCGGCGCTTCTGGACCGCTACCGGGTCATCTCCACGCCGTCCGACGTGTACGTCGTGGACTACGTGCCATTCCTGGTCCGGGGCACGGACGTGCTCGTCGTGGTTGCCGTGACCGTTCTGTTTACCGCCGCGGCCGCCGTGATCGGCGCGCGCAAGGCGAGTCTCCTGCATCCGGTCGAGGCGATGCGGAGCGCGCGAACGTGATCGCGGTTTCCGGGGTCACCAAGGCCTACCAGGACGGCGCGGTCCGGCGGCAGGTCCTGCGCGGCGTGGACCTGGTTGTCGCGCGCGGCGAGACGGCAGCCATCGTTGGCCCGTCCGGCTCGGGCAAGTCGACTCTCCTCAACATCCTGGGCGCGCTCGATACGCCGGACGCGGGTTCGGTTCGAGTCGACGGCGTCGATCTCACCGCGTCCAGGCCGTCGGCCCTGGCTGGCTTTCGCAACCGGTCCCTCGGTTTCGTCTTCCAGTTCCATCAACTGCTTCCGGACTTCACCGCGCTCGAGAACGTGATGATGCCGGGGCGGATCGCGGGCCGCCCGACCTCCTCTCTCAGCGCCCTGGCGCTCGCGCTCCTGGACCAGGTCGGCCTCGCCGGCCGTGCCGGCGCCTTCCCGCAGCAGCTCTCCGGCGGCGAGCGGCAGCGGATCGCGATCTGCCGCGCCCTGGTGCTCGAACCTGCGGTGCTGCTGGCCGACGAGCCGACCGGCAACCTGGATTCCAGGAGCGGCGAACAGGTGCTCGATCTCCTGGACACACTGCGCAGGCGTCGGGATACGACGATGTTGCTGGTGACGCACAATCCGGCAGTGGCGAACCGTTGCCGCAAGGTGCTCTGTCTCGACGGGGGCCGCCTGACGGCCCTGGGCGAATAAACTCTAGGCCGTGTTCGAGAAGTACAACGAGAAGTCGCGGCGAGCCCTCTTCTTCGCTCGCTACGAGGCGAGCAAGCTGGGTAGCCGGGTCATCGAGTCGGAACACATCCTGCTCGGCATCCTGCGCGAGGGGGAGGAGTCGATCATCGAGCTCCTCCAGCGCCTCCAGGTCAAGCCGGAGGATCTTCGCCGCGAGATAGAGGGCGAGCGGGTGTTCGTCGAGCGCATCTCGTCGACCGCCGAACTGCCGCTGTCGGAGGAGTCGAAGAAGATCCTCGCCTTCGCCTCGCACGAGGCGGAAAGCATGGTCCACGCCGCGGTCGGCTCCGAGCATCTGTTGATCGGCGTGCTGCGGGTCGACAACTGCCTCGCCCAGCGCGTCCTCGTGCGGCACGGGCTCGAGGTCGCGACGGTGCGCGAACACGTCGCGGACATCGCCCGCGAGCGCGCCAGCCGGCGCGGCAAGCAGGAGTTGCCCTTTCTGGCGGAGTTCGGCCGCGACCTGACCGCACTCGCGCAGCAGGACCACTTCGACCCCCTGATCGGCCGCCAGCAGGAAGTCGGCCGCATCGTCCAGATCCTCGCGCGACGGACGAAGAACAACCCCATCCTGCTCGGGGAGCCGGGGGTGGGCAAGACGGCCATCGTCGAAGGACTGGCGCAACGGGTGTCCCACGGCCGCGTGCCGAAGTTCCTTGCGCGCAAGCGCATCATCGCGCTCGACCTGTCCCTGATCGTCGCCGGCACGAAGTACAGGGGACAGTTTGAGGAGCGTCTGAAGGGCATCCTCAAGGAGCTCGAGGAAGGCGAGGACGTGCTTGTCTTCATCGACGAGATCCACGCGCTGGTCGGGGCCGGATCCGCCGAGGGTTCACTCGATGCCGCGAACATCCTGAAGCCGGCCCTGTCGCGGGGCGACATCGCCTGCATCGGCGCCACGACCCAGCGCGAGTACCGTCGGCACATCGAGAAGGACCGCTCTCTGCTGCGGCGATTCCAGGCGGTGCAGATCAAGCCGCCTTCCGCAGACGAGACCTACGACATCCTGGTCGGCCTGAAGGAGCGCTACCAGGGCTTCCACAAGGTCGCCTACGACGACACCGCGCTGCGCGCCGCGATCGCCGGGTCCAACCGCTACATCACCGACCGTCATCAGCCCGACAAGTCGATCGACGTGATCGACGAGGCCGGCGCCCGGGTCAAGCTGCGCCGGGTACGGGATACGCGACAGGCGCGGCGGATCGAACTGGAGATCCGGGAAGTCGTGGCCGAAATGAAGGCGGCGATCTCGGACAAGGACTTTGACCGCGCCGTCCGCTTCCGCGAGCGCGAGATCGAGCTCCGGGAAGATCTCGAGAGCATCGAGCAGTTGCATGAGCAGGACGTTGGGGATCAGGTTGTGACCGCTCAGGACGTGGAGGAGGTGATTGCCTCCTGGACAGGGGTTCCGGTGGCTGCCGTGCGGGGCGACGAGGCGAAGCGGCTGATGACGATGGAGGACGTTCTGCGGCGCCGGATCGTGGGGCAGGATCGCGCGATCCGGTCGATCAGCCGCGCCATCCGCCGGTCGCGGCTCGGCGTATCCGATCCCCGTCGGCCGGTCGGCTCGTTCGTCTTCCTGGGGCCGAGCGGGGTCGGCAAGACGGAGGTGGCCCGGCGTCTCGCCGAGTTCCTGTTCGGCAGTCAGACCGCTCTCATGCGCTTCGACATGAGCGAGTACATGGAGAAGTACTCCGCATCCAAGCTGATCGGCTCGCCGCCGGGCTACGTCGGCTACGAGGAGGGCGGCCAGTTGACGGAGCGGGTTCGGCGCCAGCCGTACTCGCTGATCCTGTTCGACGAGATCGAGAAGGCGCATCCGGACATCATGAACCTGCTGCTTCAGATCCTGGAGGAGGGCAGCCTGACCGACGCCTACGGCAACCACGTCGACTTCCGTCATGCCCTGGTGCTGCTGACTTCCAATCTGGGCAGTAAGCTGGTGCTCAAGGGTGGGCGCATGGGCTTCGGCGGCCCTTCCGGAGATGACTTCGGCCGCATCAGGGAAGAGATCGAAGCGGAGCTCCGCCGGAGCTTCAGCCCCGAGTTCATCAACCGCATCGACGAGACGATCGTGTTCAATCCGCTGGGTCGGGAGGAGCTGCGAGCCATTACCTGCCTCCTGCTCTCCGACGTGAACGAGACCCTTGCCGACCGGGGGCTGGCCGTGGAAGTCACCGGTGAGGCGCGGGAATGGCTGCTGGAGCAGGCGGGCATCGATCCGTCGACCGGCGCCCGTCCATTGCGTCGCACGATCCAGCGCTACGTCCAGGATGCGGTGTCCGATCTGCTGATCCAGCGCACCGGTGATGCAGTGGAGCGCATTCGCGTGGATCTGGCCCGGGAGGAACTGGTCCTGGAGGTCGTTCAAGGCGGCGCCGCCCTGACCGTTGAGGAGGAACCTGCTCTTGCGGAATCCTGATCGAAAGAACCTTCGACGGCTGGCACGGCCGGGCGCGCTCGTCGCCGTCTTCCTGCTCGCCGTACCGGCCGCCGGCCAGTTGCTGGTCGGCCGGCCGATCGTGTCGGTCGAGTACGCCGGCGTCGAGACGCTGAGCGAAGACAGCCTGAGCTACTACCTGGATATCGAGGCCGGAAAGCCCTGGGATCCCGGACGCGTGAACGAGCGGATCAAGGATCTCTGGGAGCGCAAGCTGATCGATGACATCTCGGTCGCGGCCGAGGCGCAGGACGAAGGCGTGCTGGTCCGGGTGACGGTCACGGAGAGGCCGCTCCTGGTCTCGCTCGAGTACGACGGTCTGAAGAAGGTGAAACGGAGCGACATCGGCGACATGACGGACCGGGAGCGGATCTCGGTCTTCGAGGGCCTGCCGCTGGACCTGGGCGAGCTGGCCCGTCTCGAAGGGGCCATCAAGAAGCTTTACGAGGAGCGAGGCTTCCGGTTCGCGGGTATCCACGTCGAGATCCAGGACGCGGGTCTGGGCGAGAAGCGGGTGCTGATCACCGTGGACGAGGGCGGGAGAGTCAAGATCGGCCAGGTCGACTTCGAGGGCAACGAAGTGTTCTCCGCCGGCCGCCTCCGACGCCAGATGGAGAAGACGAAGAAGTCGAACCTCCTGACCAGAATCCGCAAGCGCGACGTGTTCAACTCGGCTACGGTTCAGGAGGATCTCGACAAGGTCAAGGACCTCTACCGCCGCTTCGGCTACAAGGATGTCGAGGTCGGCGAGCCCGAACTCGACGTCATCGAGCGCAAGCCGAACGCCGGGCGCATCGAGGAGCGAAAGCGCCAGCTTGCTCTCGTGATTCCGCTCGAGGAAGGACCGCGCTGGAAGCTGGGCGAAGTCGATGTGGAGGGCGCGGAGATTCTGCCCGAGGAACTGCTGGTGCGGATGTTCAAGGATCCGAAGGGCGGCTGGCTGCGCTCGGACGTGATCGACGAGGGCGTGGAGCAGGTCCAGGAGCTCTACCGGAACAGCGGTTACATCTTCGCGGACGTGAAGATGGAAATCGTCGAACGGGACGATCTGGTGGCCGACATTCTCGTGACGGTCGAGGAGAACGACCAGTTTCGGATCGGACGGCTGGAGTTCACGGGCAACGACCGGACGCGTGACCGGGTCCTGCGGCGGCAGATGCTGCTGAAGGAAGGCGACGTCTTCAACACGGGCATGCTGCGCACCAGCCTGTTGCGCCTGAGTCAGCTCGAGTACTACGTGGTCGACGAGAACGAACAGGTCGACGTCGACTACGACATGGACGACCAGCAGGTCGACATCACGGTCAAGGGCAGCGAGACGGGTCAGACGGAAGTCCAGTTCGGCGGCGGCTACAGCGAACTCGACGGCTTCTTCGTCCAGTCGGCTTTGCGCACCCGCAACTTCCTGGGCCGCGGCGAGACCGTCGGCGTGTCGATCCAGACCGGCCGTTACCGCGACATCTTCGACGTCTCGTACTACATGCCCTGGGTCAAGGACCGGCCGCAGAACTTCGGCGTTCAACTCTTCAACCGGGATACGGACTTCGACCTCCTCGTCGACCAGCGTTACCGGAGCAAGGAGGCGGGCGGCGTCATCACGTTCGGCCGGAACTTCCGCCGCTGGGAGATGATCCAGATGTCCTACAGCAACATGGACATCGAGAGCTACCAGTCGCAGACGTTCTACTTCTTCGACAACCCGGAAGTGCAGGACGACCCGACGAGCGACACGTTCGAGCAGGCGTTCCAGTTCAACCGCCGCTCGGTCACGGCCACCTACCAGTACGACAGCCACAACAGCCGTCTGGAGCCGACTCAGGGAAAGCGCCTGATCGCATCCCTCGAGTACGCCGGCGGCCCCCTGGGCGGCGAGTCCTTCTTCATCCGCCCCTCGCTGAACGCGGCAATCACGGTGCCGCTGACGAGGCGCGGGCTGCGGACGGTGGGGCGGGCGAACATTCAGCTCGGCTACATCCAGCCGTTCGGCCAGGACGACACCGGCAACGTGCGCCAACTGTTCTTTCTGGACCGCTACCTGCTGGGCGGCGAGAACAGCCTCCGCGGCTTCGCGTTCCGTTCCATCTGGGTCCGCGATCCGGAGACCGGCCGCACCCTCCTCGACCGGAACGGCTTCCCCCAGGGCGGCAACAAGAGCGTGGTCATCAACCTTGAGCACCACACCCTGGTCAACGGTCCGTTCCGCGTCGTGACCTTCTTCGACGCCGGGAACGTCTACGGCGACGACCAGGACGTCGATTTCAACCACATGCGCATGTCCGCCGGAATCGAGCTTCGCGTCAACGTGCCCATCCTTGGAGCTCCGCTCCGCTTCATCTACGCTACGAACCTGAATCCGCTGGACAACCTCGGAGGCGTCGACCGGGAGCGGTTCGACAGCTTCGACTTCAGCATCGGAACCAGCTTCTGACGCCTCACGGAGAACTACGAAGATGAACCTGAAAACCCTCGGATTCCGCGCGGCCGCGGTGACCGCCTTGGTCATCGCCGGCGTCGTCATGGCCGGGCCGGCCGCGGCCCAGAGCAAGATCGCCGTGGTCGAGGTCGAGCGCCTCCTGCAGGAATCGGCGCGCGGCCAGGTCGCGGTTCAGGAACTGACGCAACTCCGGGACGAGAAGCAGGCGGAGCTCACGAGCAGGCAGGAGCAGTTGGCGGCGCTCCAGAAGCAGTACAACGATGGCCGGCTGACGCTGGCCGAGGACCGTCTGGCAGAACTCGAGAAGCAGCTCGAGGACATGACGATCGACCTGCGCCGCGCCCAGGACGACGCGAACCGCGAGATGCAGAAGGTGCAGGGCGAGAGGTTCGGCGAGATCGAGCAGGCGGTGCTGCCGATCATCTCCCAGGTCGGACGGGAGTTCGGCTACACCGCGATCTTCAACAAGTTCCAGGGGGGGCTGCTGTTCGCGGCCGACGCTGCGGACATCACGAATCTGATCATCGAGCGCTACAACGCCGCCTACCCGGCGACTCCCACGGAGTAGAAGCTACTCCGTGTTGCGGATGCTGTAGAGCTTCGACCGGGTACGGATCAGCAGCCGGTCGCCGGCGACCGCCGGCGACGCCATCGCCATCTCGTCGAGGCTGTTCGTGTGGAGCACCTCGTACTCCGAGCCGGCGCGGATCACGTACGTGTCGCCCTGCTCGCTGAGCGCGAACACGCGGCCGTTGTAGGCCCACGGCGATGAGGTGAAGCTGGCGCCGCCCCGCGGCGCCACGCGCTTCCGGCCGTACACCGGCTCGCCGGTCCGCGCGTCGTACGCTTCGAAGAAGCCGCGGTCCAGCAGGCTGTAGTAGACGCCCTTGTAGACCAGAGGCGAGGTGTTGTAGTTGCCGGCCTTGGGCTGGTGCCAGGCGACGAACTCGCTCTCCGTCGCGTCCCCTTCCAGGGTGATGTCGCCCAGCGCCCCCGGACGGATGGCGAAGACCGGCCGGCGCTGATCCTGGAAGTAGCCGGAGTTGACGTAGACCATCTCGTGAGCTGCGAACGGGGTGGCGATGGCCGCCCAGGACATGCGGCCGTCCATCTCCCACAGCAGTTCGCCGTCCAGGCCGTACGAGCGAATGCGGTTCTTGCCGGTCGTGACGATCTCGGTGCGGGCTTCGTTCGCCCAGACGAACGGCGTTGCCCAGCTCGACACTTCTTCCCGGCCCGTGCGCCAGCGCTCTTCGCCCGTGCGTTTGTCGAGAGCGGCGATCCAGGACTCTTCCTCGTTGTCGTAGAGGATGATCAGCAGGTCGTCGTGCAGCACGGGCGAGGAGGCGGAGCCGTAGTCCCACATGGTCGGACGGTAGGGCGTGTCGAAGCTCCACACGGCTTCGCCTTCCATCGTGAAGGCGTAGACGCCGAGGTCGCCGAAGCGCGCGTAGACGCGTTCGCCGTCGGTGGTTGGCGTCTCCGAGGCGTACGTCTGCTTCTGGTGGCGCGGGAACTCGGGTATGCCTGCCTTGACCGAGCGTTCCCAGAGCACCTCGCCGGTCGAGAGGTCCAGGCAGTACACGCGCCAGTCGTGCTGCGCCTGCGGCGGTTCGCTGCGGCCGCGGGCGGCGTAGAGACCAGCCTGAGGGCGCTCGAACTCGCCTTCGGAAACGGCGGTCGTCAGGAACACCCGGTTGCCCCAGACGATCGGACTGGACCACCCGAGTCCCGGGATCTCGACGACCCATTCGACGTTCTCCGTCTGGCTCCAGCGATCTGGAAGGGCGGGATTGTCGGAGACGGCCGGGTTCATGCCCGGGCCGCGGAACTGGGGCCAGTTGTCGGTCGCGGCAGCCGCGCCGGCGCAGAGCGCGGCGCAGGCGAGCGCCGCGAGGATGACGGTGTGGCTTCGGTGTTGGGGCGATGTCGCACTCTTCATCGAATCGGACCTCCCGGTCGCAGGAAGGAAACGTTGGCTAGGAGTCGTTGCGCATCGTACACGGTCCGCCGGTGACCGAGCCGCGCTTCCGGTAGGCTCGCTTCGTGACCCACCGCCTCGCCGATCTTGCCGCGATGGTTGGAGCTGACCTCGAGGGCGATCCGGATCGGCCGATCGACGGCATAGCCACCCTGTTGGCCGCGGGCCCTGGAGATCTCTCCTTTCTGACCAACCCCCGGTACCGCGATCAGGCGCTCGCCTCGAAGGCCGGCGCGCTGCTGGTGTCCAGGGATCTCTCTCCCGAAACGCTCGCCGATCTCCGCACCGATCTGGTGCTCTGCGACGACGCCTACCGGGCCCTGGCCGACCTGATGACGGCTCTCTTTCCGGTTCCAGAGGTGGCGCCCGGCGTTCACGAAACGGCCTGTGTCGACGCTTCCGCCCAGGTCGACCCCGCCGCCCGTGTCGACGCTTTCGCCGTGGTCGGCGGGGGCTCGACGCTCGGTCCTGGCGTGGTGATCGGCGCCCACACCGTGGTAGGCCGCGGCTGCAGTCTGGGAACCGGCACCGTGCTCCATCCCCACGTCGTGGTCTACGACGGTACGCGCATCGGCGAGCGGGTGGTCGTGCACTCCGGCGTCGTCCTGGGCGCGGACGGTTTCGGGTTCGCGGAGGGCGCGGAAGCCGCCTCACAGGTCAAGTTGCCTCAGGTCGGCGTCGTCGTGATCGGGGACGACGTGGAGATCGGCGCCAACTCCGCGGTGGATCGGGCCACCTTCGACACCACCACGATCGGTCGCGGAACGAAGATCGACAACCTGGTGCAGATCGGCCACAACGCGCAGATCGGTCAGGGGTGCATCCTCTGCGGTCAGGCCGGCGTGTCCGGCAGCAGCCGCATCGGCGACCGGGTGCTCCTGGCGGGTCAGGCGGGCGTCGCCGGCCATTTCAGGATCGGCGACGGCGTGCAGGTGGCGGCCAAGTCGGCGGTGTTCCAGGAAGTCGAGGAGGACCAGCGTGTCGCGGGCATTCCCGCCGTACCAATCGCGGCCTGGCGCCGGCGTAACGCGCTACAGTCGCGCCTGCCGGCGATGCGCAGCGCGCTCAGGGCGCTCGAGCGACGTGTGGGGGAACTCGAATCGGCGGGTCGCGATGGCCGCGACGATTCGGCGGCGGACGGGGGAGACGAGACGTGAGCAAGGAACGGGAGGAAACCGACGGCGCCGCCGTGAGGGCGCCGCTCGGACCGTTCGACTCGCGCTGGATCGCGAGCGTACTGCCGCACCGCTATCCGATCCTCCTGGTTGACCGGGTACTGGAGCTGGTGCCGGGGGAGCGGGTGGTGGCGATCAAGAACGTGACCCGCAACGAGCCGTTCTTCGATGGCCACTTCCCGGGGAATCCGATCATGCCCGGAGTCTTGGTGATCGAGGCGATGGCGCAGACGGCGGGTCTGCTGCTTTTGCACGAGATCGAGGACCGGGAGCGCCGGGTGCTCTTCTTTTCCGGCATCGAGAGGGCCCGCTTCCGCCGTCCTGTCGTTCCCGGCGATCAACTGCGGATGGAGGTGGAGTCGCTGCGCCTGCGCACCGTCCACTCCCGCTTCCGGGGCCGGGCCACGGTCGACGGGGAGCTGGCGGTGGAGGCCGTCTGCACCTCCACGATGGTGGCGCCCTGAAAGACCGCGGACCGCGGCGCGGCCCATGACGTCGAGGATCCATGAAACGGCGGTCGTCGATCGGTCTGCCGACCTGTGCGATGGCGTGGTCGTCGGCGCCTATGCGGTGATCGGGGCCGGCGTTCGGATCGGCGACGACACGGAGATCAGCGCCCACGCTACGGTCCTCGGCGACACGGTTCTGGGACGGGCCAACCGGGTTTTCCCCTATGCCGCGATCGGATTCGACCCGCAGGACCTCAAGTACGAGGGCGAGTCGAGCCGGCTCGTGATCGGCGACCGCAACCAGTTCCGCGAGTTCTCGACGGTCAACCGGGGCACCGCGTTCGGCGGCGGTGTCACCCGCATCGGCGACGACAACCTGTTCATGACGCAGACCCACGTCGGCCACGACAGTCAGGTCGGCAGCCGGACGGTGTTCACGAACGGCGGCACCCTGGCCGGTCACGTGGAGGTCGAGGACGACGCCACGATCGGCGCCTTCTCGGCCGTCCACCAGTTCTGTCGCGTCGGCCGGCATGCCTACATCGGCGGCTACTCCGTGATCACGATGGACGCGCTGCCGTTCTGCATCACCGTGGGGATCAAGCCGGCGTGCATGGGAGTCAACCGCATCGGACTCGAGCGCAAGGGCAAGTCGCCGGAGGACATCCGCTCCATCGAGAGGGCCGTGCGGGTGCTCACCCGTTCGCGGAGGAACACGACCCAGGCGCTCGAGGAACTCGACGCCGAGCATGCCGGCCACGCCGATGTCGATGCCCTGGTCGCGTTCATCAGGAGTTCCGACCGGGGCTTCATCCGCTCGGCGCGGCGCGGTTCCCGCGGCGCCCGCTCGTGAAGAACGGGAGTTCGCCCTGAGCGCGGAAGCCCCGGTTCGGGCCGCCGTGATTGGCGCCGGCGCGATGGGACGCCACCATGTGCGCCTCCTGGCCCGCTTGTTGGGAACGGACTCGGTGCTCGTGGTCGACGCGGATCCGGCGCGGGCCGAAGACGCCGCGCTTGAGCATGGCGTTTCGGTCGCGGCCGGGGTCGACGAGATCCTGAACGCTGTGGAGGTCGCCGTTGTCGCGGTGCCCACGGTCGATCACCTGGACGTGTCGGCGCGTCTGATCGAGTCCGGCATTCACGTGCTGGTGGAGAAGCCGATCGCGGCGGATCTCGACGTGGCGGATGCTCTGATCACGGTGGCCGCGTCCCGGGGTGTCGTCCTGGCGGTGGGGCATGTCGAGTTCTACAATCCCGCCGTCCAGCAACTGCTGGCGCTAGGGCTCGCGCCCCGCTTCGTCGAAGTGGAACGGATGTCGCCGTTCAGCCCGCGCAGCCTGGATGTCGACGTCGTCCTCGACCTGATGATCCACGACCTGCAGATTCTCCACGCCCTGGACCCGAGTCCGGTGCGGGACGTGCGGGCGGTCGGGATCGACGTCCTGTCGGACCGGGTCGACATCGCGGACGCGCGGATCGAGCTCGAGTCCGGTTGCGTGGCGAACCTGACCGCGTCTCGCGTCTCGGCCGAGCGAGTGCGCCAGTTGCGGGTCTTCTTCGAGGATCGCTACTTCTCGCTCGACTACCAGAAACAGACGGTGCGGGGCGCGCGGCGCGTGCGCGGCGAAGAGGCGGCTGCCGGCGGAGACGCGGTGTCGGCCGGCGGGCCGGCGGGGCGGATCCTGGCCGCCGATCTCGAGGTCGATGGCGGCGAGCCGTTGCGGCTCGAACTCGAGGCGTTTCTCGACCGCTGCGCCGGCGGCGAAGCGCCGTTCGTCGACGGCGCGGCCGGCCGGCGGGCGCTGGAGACGGCGCTCCTCGTGAACTCGACGATCGCCGGGGGCGCCGTCGCGTGAACGTCGACGCCTGGCCGATCGGGATCATCGGCGGCTCCGGTCTCTACGACATGGAGGAGCTCGAGGTTCATGAGGAGCGGACGATCGAGACACCGTTCGGAAGCCCGTCGGACGTCTTCGTGCTCGGAGAACTCAGGGGCCGGCGTGTCGCCTTTCTGGCGCGCCACGGCCGTGGCCACCGCATCCTGCCCAGTGAGCTGAACTTCCGCGCCAACATCTACGCTTTCAAGAGTCTGGGGGTTGAGCGGTTGATCTCGCTTTCCGCGGTCGGCTCGCTGCGGCGGCGCTACCAGCCGACGCACATCGTGGTGCCGGACCAGTTCATCGACCGCACGCGGCACCGTCCGGATACCTTCTTCGGCAACGGGCTGGCGGCCCACGTCGGCTTCGCCGATCCGATCTGTCCGTTGCTGATGGAGGTCTGCGCCGACCAGTCGGCCGCGGCCGGCGCGGTGGTCCATCGCGGCGGCATCTACGTGTGCATGGAGGGGCCTCAGTTTTCGACCCGCGCCGAGTCCTTCATGCACAGAAGCTGGGGCGCGGACGTGATCGGCATGACGAACCTGCAGGAGGCGAAGCTCGCCCGCGAAGCGGAGATCTGCTACGCGACCCTGGCCCTGATCACGGACTACGACTGCTGGCACGAGGAGGAAGAGGACGTGACGGTCGAGGCGGTGCTCGCGGTCCTGCGGCGGAACGCCCGTACCGCACAGGCGGCGGTGGCCCGGATCGTCGAATCGTTGCCGGCTGAGCGCCGGCCCGGAGCGTGCCCCTGCGTCAACGCGCTGGAGCACGCCTTGATCACCGATCCGGCCGTCGTTCCCGCGTCCGTGTTGCGCGATCTGGCGCCGATCGTCGGTCGGCTGCTGGGCAACGGTCGCGGCGACGACTGAGCGGTCCTGGGAGGAGTACCGAACCGATGAGCGCCACCAGACTGCTCCTCACGAATGACGACGGCGTCGATGCGCCCGGTCTGCGCTGTCTTGCCGCGGCCCTCGACGGAGCGTCGACGCCCAGGGGGCCGATCGCCTACGACGTGGTGGCCCCGGAGCGCGAGCAGAGCGGCTGCAGCCAGGCGCTGACCCTGTTCAGGCCGTTGCGCGCCAGGCGGGTGCGGGAGGGCTGGTTCGCGGTCGACGGCACGCCCTCCGATTGCGTCAACCTGGCGGTTCACTCGCTGCTGGAGCAGCGTCCCGATCTGCTCGTGTCGGGGGTCAACATGGGGGTCAACCTGGGTGACGACGTGACCCACAGCGGCACGGTGGGCGCGGCGCTCGAGGGACGGTTGGCCGGCGTGCCGGCGATCGCCTTTTCCCAGGAGTACCGGAAGGCCCGGCGCGCCGACATGGAACGGGCCGCGGCGCTGGCTGCCCGCGCGATCGTCTCCCTGGTCGAGCAGGGGATTCCCGAGCGCATGCTGCTCAACGTGAACTTCCCTTTCGATTCGCCCCGCGGGGTCAGGGTCGCGCGGCTCGGCCGGCGGCCCTACCGCAACACGGTCGTCGAGCAGGCGGATCCGCGGGGCGGCACGATGTACTGGATCGTCGGCAAGCCGGACCCGGAGCGCCTGGACGACACGGATGCGGCGGCGATCAGGGACGGCTTCATCTCGATCACGCCGCTCACCGCCGACCTGACGGACGGAGAGTCGCTGGATGCCGGCGACGGGGTTCTGCTCCGTCTCGCTGGAGCACTGGGTTGAAGACGCAGGCGGCCGGTCCGGGCGGCTACGCCTATGCCCGCCGCCGCATGGTGGCGGACCTCGTCGAAAGGGGCGGCCTGCGGGACGAGCGTGTGATCGCCGCGTTCGGGCGGGTGCCGCGCCACCTCTTCGTGCCCGAGCATCTGGTCAATGACGCGTACGGCGACCACGCGCTGCCGATCGGCTGCGAGCAGACGATCTCCCAGCCCTACGTGGTGGCGCGCATGACCGAGGATCTGGGCGTGCGGGAGGACGACTCCGTGCTGGAGATCGGCACCGGCTCCGGCTACCAGACGGCGATCCTGGCTCTTCTGGCGCACCGGGTCTACAGCATCGAGCGCGTGGGCCGCCTGGCGCGGGAAGCGATCGGCCGGATCCAGGCCCTCGAGCTGCCGAACGTCAAGGTCCAGGTCTTCGACGGCACCGTCGGCTGGAGCGCCGAAGCTCCGTTCGACCGGATCCTCGTGGCCGCCGCCGCGCCCCGGGTTCCGGCCTCGCTCCTCGAACAACTGGCGCCGGGCGGGCGCCTGGTCATCCCTGAGGGCGATCGCCACGAACAGCGCCTGGTTGCCTACCAGAAACACAACAACGGTACGGTCGCTCGCCAACTCGGCGAAGCGGTGCGTTTCGTGCCGCTGATCGGCCGTCACGGTTGGAAGACGAAGGCCGAGGCCGCCTCATGAGCGGGAAGGAGCGAACATGACCGGCGGTCCTTCGAAGATCGGGGATTCATCGAAGTGGCTGAAGGAACGGATCCGCGAGGTTCCCGACTTCCCGAAACCGGGCATCCTGTACAAGGACATCACGACGCTGCTCAAGGACCCGGCGGCGCTGCGCAAGACCGCCGATCGGCTCGCGGAGCGGTTCGCCGGCCGGCGCATCGAGCAGGTGGTGGGAATCGAGGCGCGCGGTTTCATCTTCGGCCCGCTGGTGGCAAACCGGCTGAACGTCGGTTTCGTGCCGGTGCGCAAGCCGGGGAAACTGCCGGCCGAGACGGCCTCGCGCACCTACGAGCTCGAGTACGGCCGGGACACCCTGGAGATTCATCTCGACGGCGTTGCAGCCGGCGAGCGTGTCGTCCTGGTCGACGACCTGCTGGCGACGGGCGGCACGGCGAAGGCAGCGGCGGACCTGATCGAGTCCGTCGGCGGAACGGTCGACGCGATCGGATTCGTCGTCGAGCTGACCTACCTGGACGGTCGCCGCCGGCTCGATGGATACGAAGTGGTTGAATCCCTGGTCCGATACTGAGATCCTTCGACCGTCGCCGCGCGGACGGTCAGCGTCGCGGCCACGTTCCAGGGCGCCTGTAGCTCAGCCGGATAGAGCGGCGGATTCCTAATCCGCAGGTCGGGGGTTCGAGTCCCTCCAGGCGCACCACAGCCTGCATCTCAGCGGATGGCGCGACAGGGATTCCCAATCAGCAGGCAAGGGGGTTCGAGTCCCTCCAGGCGCACCACAGCCTGCATCTCAGCGGATGGCGCGACAGGGATTCCCAATCAGCAGGCAAGGGGGTTCGAGTCCCTCCAGGCGCACCACAGCCAGGCGCACCAGACCTCGCTACTCTTCGATCTCGCGCTTGGGCTTGTCTTCGGCCTCGTCTTCGTCCGGTCCCTTCAGGCCCTGCTTGAAGTTGCGGATGCCGCTGCCCAGGCCGCCCGCCAGCTTCGGAATGCGGCTTGCGCCGAAGATCAGGACGACGATCGCAAGGACGATCAGGAGTTCGCCGATTCCAAGGGTGGGCATCTTGGGTGCTCCAGGGCAGTTGCGTGCCGGGTCGGTAGAGGGTCGGCCCGTTCGGTGCCGGGGCCGCTGGCCAAGTCTGCCACAGGGCCGCGCGTGTCGCGGTTCAGCCGGTGGGGCTGCTAGTGTTCCGCGCTTCGGAGGGGATGCGGAATGAGCCGTTTGACACGAGACGAGATACGGCGCGACGAGGTGCGGGAAGCCGTCTTCTCGGCTTCCACGTGGTTCGCGGAGCACGTTCGACAGATTCTGATGGGTGTGGCCGCAGTGATCGCGGTCGTCGTCGGAGTCGTGCTGTTCCTGAACTACCAGGATGGCCGGGAGAAGGAGGCCAGCCATCAGCTCAGCGAGGCCCTCAAGGTCTACCGGGCGCAGATCGACCAGCCGGCGACTGACGCGATCGACGATCTGTTCGGCACGCCTCCCGACAGCGCTCCGGACGAGGGTGCTGCGGAGGATGGCGAGGAGCCGACCGCTCGGAGTGAAAGCGATGACGACGGACTCAGCTTCGCCTCGGAGGCGGAGCGGCGCTCGGCCGCGAGGATGGAACTCGAGGCCGTGAGGGAGAGCTACGGCTCGACCTCGTCCGGCCGGCTGGCTTCGGTCTACCTCGGGCAGATCGCGGCGGCTGAAGGGGATACCGCGAAGGCGCGGGAGCTGTGGACGAGCTACCTGGAAGCCGCCGGCCGCGATCATGCGATGGCCATCGGCGTGCAGTTGAACCTCTACAGCCTGGATCGCGCCGAGGGGCGGGGCGAGGAACTGGCCGCCACGCTGCGCGGTGAGGTGGCAACCGAGTCCTCGCCGCTGCCCAAGGACGCCCTGCTGTTCGAATTGGCCGCCACGCTCGCGCAGCTCGGCGACGAAGAGGGCGCCCGCGAGACCTTCCAGCGCGTCGTCAACGAGTTCCCCGACAGTGGCTACGCGATCCGCGCCCGGCAGCAGCTCGGCCCCGAAGCGGCGGGCGCGTCGCCGTTCACGTTCGGCGGGTAGCAGCCGTTCCCGACAGCCCGATGGCGACGCCCTTCGACATCCTGAACCGGATGCGGGAGGGGCGGCCGCTGACCGCGAAGGACGTGCGGTCGGTGGTCGGCGGCGCGGCCTCCGGTGGCTGGTCCGACGTCCAGCTTGCCGCCTTCCTGATGGCCGCCGCGATGCGGGGCCTCGACCGCGATGAGACCCGGGAACTGACCCTGGCGATGCTCGAGTCCGGCGACCAGTGGGCACTGGCGGAGGACTTCGGTCCCCTGGTCGACAAGCACTCCACCGGCGGCGTCGGCGACACGGTCAGTCTGATCGCGCTGCCGTTGCTTGCCGCCTGCGGCGTGCCGGCGGCCAAGCTGACGGGCCGCTCCCTGGGCCACAGCGGCGGTACCGCCGACAAGCTGGAGAGCATCCCCGGCGTGCGCCTGGAGCTTGACCGGGTCGGCACCCTCGACCTGCTGGACCGGTTCGGCATGGCGATCGGCATCGCCACGGCCGGCATCGCACCCGCCGACAAGCGTTTTTACGGCCTGAGGGACCGCACGTCGACCGTGAGTTCGATTCCGCTCGTCGTCGGCAGCATTCTGTCCAAGAAACTTGCGCTTGGAGCGTCCGGGATCGTGTTCGACGTGAAGATCGGCAACGGCGCCTTCTTCCCCGACGCGCGCGACACCCGCTCGCTCGCTTCGAGCCTGGTTTCGATCAGCGCCGCCTGCGGCACGCCCGCCGACTACGTCCTTAGCGACATGAACCAGCCTCTTGGCCGTTGGGTCGGCCACGCGGCCGAAGTGAGGGAAGCGCTCGATTGTCTCGCCGGCGACGGTGATCCCCGACTGCTCGAGGTGGTGACCGCGATCTGCCGCAAGGCCGCCCGCCTGGTGGGAAGAGGCCTTCCGCCGCGGGCGATCGACTCGGCGATCGACTCCGGCGCCGCCCGGCAGAAGCTCGTCGACTGGGCCGACGCGCAGGGCGCCGAGCCGGGCTGGACCGAGGCACTGGACCTGGCGCCGGTCGAAGCCGTCGTGACCGCCCCGGACTCCGGCTATCTCACCGCCGTCGACTGTCGCCGCATAGGCAACGCCTTCGCCCACGCCTGCCGCCCGGACCGCGATCCGACCAGGATCGACCACGCCGTCGCCCTTCGCTACGACATCCGCCTGGGCGAGAGAATCGAGCGCGGCCAGGAACTGGTGCGCCTCTACGTGCGCCGGGATCCTGAACTCCTGCAGCGAGAGGTCGCCGCGGCGCTCGTCATCGGCGAAGAAGTCGAGCCGCCGCCAGCCGTGATGGAGTAGCGCGGGCCGAAAGAAGGCAACGGTACGCCACGGACGGCCATTCGTTCCGCCACCCGTACGGCTTTCCCGGCCACCCGATCGAGGTCCGTTCGGCTCGATCTTGGCCAATCTTGGCCTGACCTTCGCCGCGACCTCTACGACCTCGCCAACGACATGGCCGATCTTGCCGGCGCAAGCGCGTCAGCCGCTTGAGCCCTGGGGAGCGGTCAACGGGGTTCGTTCAGCTCGTCACCCTTGGCGACCGGTGACCAGCTCGATCGTTCTTGGGGCGCCGCGGCGTGGGGAAGCCGCTGCATGGCCGCGTCGAAGGTGTAGACGCCGTCCAGCAGTTCGCCGTCGCTCGCCGCGGTCCGGAGCGCCTTGAACACGATCAGCGCGTCTGCGAATCCGACGCGCTTGGGCGACGCCGTTGCCTCCGTCGCTCCGTCGCTGCGGTAGGCGTGGAGCGCTCGCCATACGACCTGGTCGTCCTCGAAGCGGATGCTCGGCTCGCTGAACAGCCGTTCGAGGACGGCTACCAGTTGAGCCTTCGGCAGTCTGTACTTCCTGCCGGAGAGTGTCCAGACCGTTTCCGCCAGGACAACGTCGGTGACCAGGATCGTCTCGCCGGCAGCAAAGACCTTGGCGGCACGTGCCGCCTGCTCCTCGTCGTCCTCAAGCAGATAGCGGAGCAGGACGCGCGTGTCGACCGCGATCAAGGCCTCGACACGTCGAGTGCGCTCTGAAGCGACTCGTCGTCACTCAGCGCCGCGTCGCCGATGACGTGCCGCAGAAAGCCCTTGGCCGCGCCCGCCTCCTTCCGCACAATGGTGATGCGGCCATCGGCAACGAAGCAGCGGTACTCGTCGCCGGGTTCGATTCCGGCTTCCCTGCATTGAGCGATGGGGAGCGTGATCTGGCGTTTGGCGCTCACTCGCGGCATGGTGTCGCTCCTTCCCGGGTCGTCGGTGCGAGCGAAGACTAGCCGTGTTCTTTACTCTGGGTCAAGAGGTAAAGAAAGCGGCTTCGTGACGACGATCCGTCCTGCCGCTACTGCTGGGCGCATCTACACCGCAACGTCGCGTTCGGGGACACCGACGACGTCCAGCCCGCTCCGGTCCGGGGGGAGGGTCCCAGGGGGTCGGAGGCAAGTGACTGCCCGCGCCCTCGCCTGAACTACCGCCGTGGCGGAACGCAGCCGACAACAGCGAGCCCAGACTCCCCATTCTCTCTCTGAGGGCGAGCGTCCCCTGGGACCTTCCCCCCGGACCGGAGCGGGCGGGTGCAAGCCGCCTCGCTACACTGCGGCCGGTGAAGGCTTCGATACTCGCGGTCGGCGACGAGCTGCTCGGTACGGACCGGCTCGACACGAACTCGCTGGCGCTGACGGAGGTTCTGCGGCGGCGGGGCGTGGACCTGGTTTCGAAGGCAGTCGTCGGCGACGACGTGGTCGAGATCGCGGAGACCCTCGATGCGCTACGGGAGCGAGCGGAGCTGCTGCTGGTGACCGGCGGGCTGGGTCCGACGCGGGACGATCTGACGCGGGAGGGTTTGGCCCGGCTACTGGGGCGGTCCATCGCGGTCGACGAAGAGTTATGGGACCAGATCGAACGCGGGTTCCGCAAGTTGGGGCGCCGCATCCCGCGGGTAAACCGCAAACAGGCGGAGCGGGTCGACGGAGCGGAGATGCTGCCCAACCGCGCCGGCGTCGCGCCGGGGCAGCGGATCGAGGATCCGTCCCCCGTGCCGCGCGGCACGACCTACTACCTGTTCCCTGGCGTGCCGCGGGAACTTCACGCCATCGTCGAGGACGCCCTCGATCCGTGGCTTGCGGTACGGACCGAGGACGGCGCGGGCTTCGATCAGGTCGAGGTGCGTGTCGCCTGTCTGCCGGAGTCGGTGGTCGAAGAGAGGATCTCGCCGGTCTACGAGCGCTTCGGGGACGGCAACGTGTCTGTCCTGGCGCGGCCGGGTGAGATCCGGTTGCGTCTGCGTGCAGGCGGTGCCGTTGAAGGTCGGTCGCCGCGTCTGGCCGAGATGGAGGAGGCGGTTCGGGACGCCCTGGGTGACGCGGTGTTCTGCGTCGGACCGATCGAGGACGGTATCGAGTTCGAGGCTGTCGTCGGCGGCTTGCTGGCGGCGCGCGGCGAGACGGTCGCCGTCGCCGAGTCCTGCACCGGCGGCCTGCTCGGCCAGCGGTTGACGGCGACCGCCGGCAGCAGCGCCTGGTTCGTGGGCGGACTCCTGACCTACTCGAACGTGCTCAAGATGCGGTTGGCGGAAGTGCCCCGGGACACCCTGATGGAACACGGCGCCGTGTCGAAACCGACGGCGCTGGCGATGGCCGCGGGCGCCCGGGAGCGCTGCGGCAGCGACTACGGCATCGGCATCACGGGCGTCGCGGGCCCGGGTGGCGGCAGCGAGTCGCGGCCCGTGGGCACGGTCCACATCGCCGTGGCCGGACCGGCGGACTCGCGGTCACATTTCGAAGCCCGGTTCCCCGGAGATCGGGCACGGGTCAGGCAGCTCTCCACCCAGTTCGCACTCGAGATGCTGCGGCGGATGCTGCTCGCCGGTGCAGGGCCGGCCGACGCCCTGCCCTGGGCGGCGCCGTCGCGGATGGGTCCGCCGTGACGGCGGTCGGTCCGGTCGCCGTCGCTTTGTCTTACTTGCTGGGTTCTCTGCCCTGGAGCTACCTCATCGTGCGTCTCCACCGGGGCATCGACGTACGCATGATCGGCAGCAGGAGCGCCGGCGCGACGAACGTGCTGCGGGCTTCGGGCAAGTGGGCGGCTCTGCTCGCGCTGCTACTGGACGCCGCCAAGGGCGCCGCGGCGGTCCTCCTGGCTCGCGCTCTCGACGTCGGCTCCTGGTGGCTGGCGGCGGCCGCGGTCGCGGCGGTCGCGGGGCACGTCTTCCCTCTGTTTCTCGGGTTCCGGGGCGGCAAGGGAGTGGCGACGGCCGCCGGCGTCCTGGCGCTGCTGGTGCCCGGGGCGGCGCTCGGGGCGCTGGCTGTGTTCGCCGTGATGGTGGCGTGGAAGCGCTACGTCTCTCTGGGCTCGATCTCGGCGGCCGTGGCGCTGCCGTTGCTGGTCGGCGTCTATTGGCTTGGCGGCGCCTATCGGACTGAGCCCGAGGTCGATCCAGGGGCGGCCCTGCTCGCGGGTACGGCGGCGATCGCCGCCCTCGTGATCGTCAAGCACCGGGCCAACCTGGTGCGGCTGCGGGCCGGAACGGAATCGCGACTGGGCGCCGAATCGCAGCCGGATCCAGAGGCGCCCGAGGTGGAGGCCTCCGGTTGAGCGGCGCCGGAAAGGGCGGCGGCATCGCCGTGCTTGGGGCGGGCGCGTGGGGCAGCGCGCTTGCCGTTCACGCGGCCCGGGCGGGTACGCCGGTGCTGCTGTGGGCCCGCTCGGCCGAGTTCGGCGCGAAGCTGGCTTCCGAACGGGTCAACGAACGGTACCTGCCGGGCGTGGAGCTGCCGGCCGAGGTCCGCGTGACGTGGGACCTGCGACAGGCCGCCGCGAGCGGCACGGTGCTGGTCGTCGTGCCGTCCCACGGCTTTCGCGCGGTGGTCCGCTCCTTCTTGGAGGCACGCTCCAGCCTGGGCGACGACGCCCTGCTTCCCGGGCGGGTGACCCTGGTCTCGGGCGCCAAGGGGATCGAATCCGACCATCAGGGCCATTTCCGGCGGATGAGCGACGTCTGTGCCGAGGAGGCCTCGTCGGCGGCCGTCGACATCGACTTCGCGACGATCAGCGGCCCGTCGTTCGCCGCGGAGCTGGCCGTGGAACTGCCGACCGCCTGCGTCGTCGCTTCGGAGGAGACCGGCGTTGCGGAGCGGCTGCAGGCCGAGCTCTCCTGCGGGGCGCTGCGGCTCTACACCTCGACCGACGTGGTGGGTGTGGAGATCGCCGCCGCGGCGAAGAACGTGATCGCCATAGCCGCGGGCGTGCTCGACGGTCTCGGCTACGGCTCGAACACCCGCGCGGCGCTGATCACCCGCGGCCTGCACGAGATGATGCGCCTGGGTCTCGCCTGCGGCGGCCGGCCGGCGACCTTTGCCGGGCTCGGCGGTCTGGGCGACCTGGTGCTGACCTGCACCGGCGGCCTGTCGCGCAACCGGAGTACGGGCATCGAGCTGGGGCGCGGCCGCACGCTGGAGGAGATCGAGACGGGTCGCGCGGGCGTCGCCGAAGGTGTGCGGAACTCCCTCGCGCTGCTCGAACTGGCGACCGACAGGAAGGTCGAACTGCCGATCACGGAACAGATGGTCGAGATCCTCTATCGGGGCAAGAAACCGGCGGCGGCGATCCGCGATCTGATGGGGCGTGAACTCAAGGTAGAGTCCGCCCTGTGACCGAGCACGAGACCGTTCTCGTCCTCGACTTCGGCGGCCAGTACACCCAGTTGATCGCACGGCGGGTGCGGGAACTCAGGGTCTACTGCGAGATCCACCCGTTCGACCTGTCCGTCGACGAAGTGCGGGCCCGCAAGCCCGTCGGCATCGTGCTCTCGGGAGGGCCGGACAGCGTCTACGAGGAAAACGCGCCGCAGGCCGACCCGGAACTGCTGCGGCTGGGCATTCCCGTCCTCGGCATCTGCTACGGCATGCAGTGGATGTCCCAGGTCCTCGGCGGCCGCGTCGTGGCGTCGGGCATGCGCGAGTACGGCCGCACGGAGATTTCCCTGTCCGCCCTGGACGGAGGCCTGTTCGCGGGACTCGATGCGGAGCAGGAAGTCTGGATGTCGCACGGGGACCGCGTCGACGAGGTGCCGTCGGGCTTCGAGGCGACCGCCTCGGCGCCGACCGTGCCGGTGGTGGCCGTCCAGGACCGGGAACGGGCCCTGTTCGGGATTCAGTTCCACCCCGAGGTCACCCATACGGACAGCGGGCGCGAGATGCTGCGGAACTTCCTCTACGGCGCCTGTTCCGCGTCCGGCGCGTGGCGGATGGCGTCCTACGCCGAGGAGGCCACGGCGGCGATCGCGGAACAGGTTGGGCCGACGGACCGGGTTCTCTGCGCCCTCTCGGGAGGTGTCGACTCGGCCGTGGCGGCGAGCCTGGTGCGGCGGGCGGTCGGCGATCGCCTGACCGCGGTGTTCGTGGACAACGGCCTGCTGCGCAAGAACGAACGGACGACCGTGGAAGGGAGTCTCAGTGCCGGGCTCGACCTCCATCTGGTCGTGGTCGATGCCGCGAGCGAGTTCCTGGGAGAACTCGCCGGCGTCACCGACCCGGAAGAGAAGCGGCGCACGATCGGCCGGGTGTTCATCGAGGTGTTCCAGCGCGAGGCGAAGAGGCTGGAGAGGACGGGAGACGGCGGCAGGATCCGCTATCTGGTCCAGGGCACGCTCTACCCGGATGTGATCGAGTCGGTTTCGGCCTTCGGCCCGTCGGCGATGATCAAGAGCCACCACAACGTGGGCGGCCTGCCCGAACAGCTTGGTTTCGATCTGATCGAGCCGCTTCGTTTCCTGTTCAAGGACGAGGTGCGGAAGCTCGGCCGGGAGCTCGGTCTCGGCTCGGAGTTCGTGGGACGGCATCCCTTCCCGGGTCCCGGGCTGGGGGTCCGGATTCTGGGGGACGTCACCGCCGACCGCGTGGCCGTGCTCCAGGAGGCGGACGCGATCTTCATCGACGAGTTGCGCGAGGCCGGGCTCTACGACCGGGTGAGTCAGGCGCTGGCCGTGCTGCTGCCGGTTCAGAGCGTCGGCGTGATGGGCGACGGCCGCAGCTACGAGAACGTGGTCGCGCTCCGGTCGGTCGAGACCGAGGACTTCATGACGGCGGACTGGAGCCAGTTGCCCCATGAGTTCCTGGGCCGCGTCGCGGGTCGGATCGTGAACGAGGTGGCGGGCGTCAACCGGGTCGTCTACGACCTGACCAGCAAGCCGCCCGGCACGATCGAATGGGAGTGAGGCGGGCCGCCATCAGCCGCGGGCTATGGGCGTGATCCGGTCCGGATCCTTGCGCAGGAGTCGGGCCAGCCTGGCTGCCAGCCGGTCCTGCTGGCGGCGCACCGCGTCATCGTCTCCCCTGGCCCTGGGCATCCAGCCGCCGGCGATCATGCCGTGGCCGCCGCCGCGGCCGTTGCGTCCGACCAGGCGGCGCATGATGCGCGAAGCGTCGGCGCGGGTGTTCGTGGTCCGGATCGAGCAGTAGAGGCGGTCTTCGTGGAGGCCGCTGCACATCGACCAGGTGCACCCTTCCAGGCGCAGCAGCAGGTCGGCGATCTCGGGAACGATGTCGGGTTGGGCCACCGGGCCGAGCCGGCTCAGGATCAGGGTGTCCACGCCGTAGAGGTTGGCTAGCGCCTCGCGCAGGGTCTCGAAGTAGTTCAGCGGCAGCCTGGGGTTCCGAATCCGGCCCAGCAAGCGTGGCAGGGCCTGAGCGTTGAAGTGGTCGTGGATCGCGCGGTCCGCGGCGCTGGAGCCGCGGCAGAAGTCGAGGGTCTCGCTACGGATCGCGTAGACGATCGCGGTCGCTTCCCGGCGGGTGACCGGCACTCCGGCGGCGAGCAGGTACTCGGCGGCGATCGTGGCGGCGGCGGCATAGTCGGTTCTGAGGTCGTGGAAGGGCGTTGCGGCCGTGCTCGGACGGGGCGGATGGTGATCGATGACGACCTCGGGCATCCGCTCGGCCGGTAGCGGGCTGTTGCCGGTCGCCGGTTGACAGTCGACCAGCGCCACGTAGCGGTAGTTGGCTAGCTTCAGCCGCCGGGCCTGGCTGAAGTCGAGGTCGAGGGAGCGAACCATCTCCTGGTTCTCGGCTCGGCCGATGATGCCGCCGTAGGCCGGCGTGGCGGGGCGCCCGAACCCGGACCGCAGGACCTTCGCCAGGGCGGCCGCGGCGGCCAGCGCATCGGGGTCCGGGTTGTTGTGGGTCAGGACGAGCCAGCGCGCCCGCGGATCCGTGTGCTCGATGTACTCGCGGAACGCGGCGAAACGGCTCCGGGCCAGTTCGCTCAGCATCGTCCTCATGCTAGCGCCGCGAGCTAGGATCGGCCGGTGATCTCCGAGCTGTTCCACATCGGTCCGCTCTCCGTTTCTCCGTTTGGCGTGATGCTCGTGGCGGCGCTGTTCGCGGCCAGCCTCCAGTTGCGCTGGGGCCTCCGGCAGGTGGGCTCGAGCGCTTCCCGTGCCGCGGACGACGCGGCTGCCCTGCTGCTGGCCGGCGCCGTGGGCGGCATCGTCGGCGGCAAGGCGTACTACGCGCTGCTGTATGGCGACTGGCACCTGCTCTACAGCCGTGCCGGGCTGGTCTGGTATGGCGGGTTCCTGGTCGGTGCGGCGGCGGTGCTGCTGGTCATGCGGCGCCGGCGAATGCCGCTCTGGCAGTCCGCCGATGCCACCGCGCCCGCCCTGGCGCTCGGCTACGGCGTCGGCCGCATCGGTTGCCTGCTGGTCGGCGACGACTACGGCGTGCCCACCGACCTGCCCTGGGGCATGACCTTTGCGGAAGGTCCCATCCCCACGGTGGCGAGTGCGATGGAGCGGGAGTTCGGGGTCGAACTGCCGCCGGACATCGCCGCCGACGCCCTGGTCGCGGTACACCCCACGCAGATCTACGAGACCGTTACCGCCTTGCTGATCTTCTGGTTCGGCAGGTCGTTGCTCGCCCGCGGGACGGCGCCGGGCGGCGTGGCCCTTCCGGTCGTCGGCCTGCTGTCGCTGGAGCGTTTCCTGGTCGAGTTCCTGCGCGCCAAGGACGATCGGTTCTTTGGCGTTCTGACAGTGGCTCAGTTGATCGCCATCGCCATCCTGCTTCTGATCGCTTCGCTATGGCTGCACCGCCGCCGCGCGTCCTGACGATTGCCGGTTCGGACTCCGGCGGCTGCTCGGGTGCCCCAGCGGACCTGAGGACGTTCGCGGCCTACGGGGTTCACGGACTGTGCGTTCTGACCGCGGTCACCGCCCAGTCGGCGGCCGAGGTGCGTGCGGTGGAGCCCCTGGGGCCCGACCTCGTGCGCCAGCAGTTGGAGACGGCCGAGGAGATCGGCATCGAGGCGATCAAGATCGGCATGCTCGCCGACGCGGCGACCGTGGAAGTCGTGGCAAGCTGGCTGGAGCGGCTGCCGCCGACGCCGGCGGTGCTGGACCCGGTGCTCAGATCGACCTCGGGGACGGCGCTTCTCGACGCGGAGGCGATGCCGATGCTCGTGGAGCGGCTGCTTCCACAGCTTCTGCTGGTGACGCCGAATCTGTTCGAGGCGGAGGCTCTTTCCGGGGAGACGATCACCGGTCTGGAGGAAGCCCGCAACGCGGCCCGCCGGATCGAGCGGATGGGTCCGAGCGTGCTGGTCACGGGTGGCCACGGCTATCCGGCTGCCGCCTACCGATCGAACGGCGGTACGGCCGGAGGCGGCGGCGAAGTGACGGATCTGCTGTTCGACGGCAACCGTTTCGAGGCCTTCGTCCACCCGAGGATCCGGACGCGCTGGCGGCGTGGCACGGGCTGTACGCTCTCGGCCGCGGTCGCGGCCGGGCTGGGCTGGCATCTGCCGCTCCAGGAAGCCGTACGGCGGGCGGTCGCCTTCGTCGAACGCGCGCTGCGGGGTTCCTACCCTCTGGGGCGGAGCGGCGGACACGGTTCGCTCGATCCGATGGCAGGCCGCCGCGGCCGGCGGTGAATGCGAAGCGTTGGGAATGCCGCGGCCGGCGCCGACGGTTTGCCGGGTTGGTCCCCTATAATCGACCTGCCATGAACGGAACGCTCTCATTTCGATCGCCTGCGTTCGTTCCGGCACTGCTCGCCGGGTCGATGCTGATCGCTCCGCTTTCCCTCGCCGGCCAGGAGGTGCCTTCCAGGCCGCCCGGCGCCACGTTCGAGGACACCGTCCACGTCAAGGTGATCAATGTCCAGGTCTTCGTCCGCGACCGGGACGGCAACCCCGTGACGGGTCTGACGAAGGACGACTTCGTCCTGCTTGAGCAGAAGCGTCCGGTACCGATCACGAACTTCTACGAGGTCCACGAGCGGGTCAAGGTCGGCGCGGTTGCCGGCCTGGTGCCGGGCGAGCCGGAGCAGCACATCATCGACCGGCCCGGGCTTGCGCGCCGGAACTACGTCGTGCCCGAGGACGAGCGCCTGAACCTGGTGATCTACGTCGACCACCACAACATCCGCCCCCAGAACCGGAACCGCTTCTTCCGCTACGTCCGGGAGTTCCTGCGCCAGCACGTGACCCGCGACGACCGCGTCATGCTCCTGACCTTCAACCGTTCGGTGAAGGTGGAGCGTGAGTTCACGAGCGACCCCCAGATGATCGCCAACGCGCTCTACGACCTGGAGAAGCACACCGGCGGCCGGACGATGTGGGACTCCGACCGGGCCGATCTGATCCGCGACATCGGTGAGGAAGATCGCGACTACCACTTCGTGCAGGGGCGCGTGCGGATCTACTCGCAGCAGATCTACAACGACATGCAGTTCACGCTCGACGGACTGAAGGACAGCGTCATCTCGCTGGCGGGCATGCCGGGCCGCAAGGCCTTCCTCTACGTCTCGGACGGGCTGCCGATGAGGGCCGGCGCGGACATGTGGGAGGCGCTGGACCAGCGCGGCCGCTCCGTCGACTCGATCGAGTACAACCAGAACTTCTTCCTCGACTCGCTGCAGTACGACTCGAGCCGGCGTTTCACCGACCTCGTGGACACGGCCAACGCGAACGAGGTCTCGTTCTACACCGTCGACGCCTCGGGGCCGATGGGCATCAACTCCCGCGACGCCTCGATGCAGGGCATGGCCTTCTCGTCGAACATCGACTCCGTCGCCCGGGACAACATGCACTCTTCCGTCATGTACATGGCCGAAGAGACCGGCGGCCAGTACATCGTCAACACGAACAACTTCCGCGACGGTCTGAACCGGATCGCTCTCGACTTCGCGAGCTACTACTCGCTCGGCTTCCAGCCGGGTCACGCGGGCACGGGCCGGAAGTACAACATCGATGTCGACCTCACGAAGGAGGCGCAGGAACGGCTCGGCCTCAGGCGTGAGCGCTTCGTCCGCCACCGCGAGAGCTACCGCGACAAGTCGGTCGACACGGAGATGACCGAAGGCACCCTGGCGGCACTCAAGCTCGGCTACGAGAAGAACGACCTGGAGATTTCGCTCGTCAAGGCGGACGAGATCCGCCGCGAGGAGCGGGGCCTCTACACGGTTCACGTCGACGTCCAGGTTCCGATCGGCGAGATGACCCTGGTGCCGGTGGGGACCGAGGGCGAGCACCTCCTGCGCGCCCGGATCTGGGTGCAGGCGCTGGCATCGAACGGCGACATCTCCCCGCCCCAGGTCGAGCCGTTCGAACTCACGATCCCGGCCGGGGACCTGGAACGCGCCATGGAGAGCTACTACACGTACACGCTGCCGTTGATCATGAAGGAGGGCGACCAGCGCCTGACGGTGGCGGTGCGGGACGAGGTTGCTGGAGCAACTTCCTTCGTCACGCGGACCCTGCGTGTCGGCGCCTGAGCGGCGCCTGAACTCCGTCCGGCGATGACGCCGGCTTGAGGCCTCAGCCCCAATGACCACGAAGATCGTCGAGGCTCTCGCGACCCTGAGCGGACTGGGAGGTTCGCTGGCACGGTCGGCGGCGGCGCTGCTGGAGGCCGAAGTCGAGCAACTGCGCTTCGACCTGGCGCGGAACTGGGCTCGTCTGCTCCGTCTGGTCCTGCTCGCCGCCTTTGTCTTCGGCGCCGTGTTCTGGGCGCTCGGCGCTCTGGTCTTCGCGGCGGGTGCGGGCCTGGCCCACGTGCTGCCGGTGTGGGCGGCGGCGCTTGCGGTGGCCGGCGGCCTGCTGGTGCTGGCGCTCATCCTGATTCGGGTCGTTCGGCTGCGGGCGCGCCGGCTCGAGTCACCGGTTGGCACCGTCAGGCGCCGCGTCGGCAGCCACCTTGACTTCTGGCGCGACGTGCTGGAGTCGGACGAAGGCGGGGATGATGCACCTGGGGGAACGGCACCTGGGGGAACGTCGTGAGGCGGCAGTCGGAGGCGCGGGCGCGGGCAGCGGCGCTGGCACGCCGCCGCGACGAGGTCCGCGAGGCGGTGGCGGACGTTAGAGGCGCCCTCGAGAGGGCGGGCGGCCCTCGCCTGGCGGCGTTTTCCGGAAGGTCATCTCCGGGAAGGGCCGGGGCGGCCTGGGTTCTGCCGATCGCGGCCGGCGCTCTCGGCATCGCCATCGCGTGGTCGCTGCGGCGATTCCGGAAGCGGTGAGTACGCGACGCCTGCTCCTCTTCGCCAGGGCTCCGGTCCCGGGCCGGGTGAAGACCCGGCTGGTGGCGCCCGGGGGGCTCACGGCTGCCGGCGCCGCTTCGCTGCACCGCGCGCTCGTCGCGGATCTGGGACACCGCCTAAGCGCCGGTGCCTGGGAGCTTGTCCTGATGTGGGCGTTGACAGCGGACGCCGAGCCCCCCTCGGACCTGGCGCCCGTCGCCGTGCCGTGGCGTCTTCAGGAGGGGCGGGACCTGGGGGAGCGTCTCTACAACGGGCTTCGCTGGGCGGTCGATGGCGCCGACCGGGTGGCGGCGGTGGGTAGCGACCACCCCGACCTCGACTCCGCGCGCGTGGAGGAGGCTTTCGAGGCACTCGACGCCGGCCGTGATGCCGTGCTCGGGCCGGCGGCGGACGGCGGCTACTACCTGATCGCGCTACGGCGGGAAGCGCTTTGCCCGCGCCTGTTCGAGGGCATTGTCTGGGGTTCCCCGTCGGTGTTCGTCACGACGCTTTCGCGTCTGGGCGAACTCGGCCTGGACACGGGGCTTCTGCCCGAGGCGCATGATCTCGACACGGTGGCTGACCTCGCCCGCTTCCGCCAACGGCTCAAGCGCCGGGCCGAGTTGCGTTCGCTCTGTCCGCGCACCGCCGAGGTCCTCCTGTGAGGGTCGTCACCTCCGAGGAAATGCGCGACGTCGAGGCCGCGGCGATCGAGAGCCTCAGCGTGCCGGCGATCGTCCTGATGGAGAACGCCGCGCGCGCGACCGCGGACGCGATCGCCGAGTGCTTTCCGTGTGCCCGGCGGATCGCCATCGCCTGCGGCCGGGGCAACAACGGCGGCGACGGGCTCGCGTTGCTCCGCGATCTCGCGACCCGCGGCTACGAGGCGACGGCTTTCGTTGCCGGTCCGCTCGACCGGCTGAGCGTCGACGCGACAAGGCAGTTCGTGTCGTGCGAACAGCTCGGGCTCTCGCCCCGGTCGGTGCCGGACCCGGCCACGGACGACGAAGTGAACGAGGACTATGAGCTCTGGGTCGACGCCCTGCTCGGCACGGGCCTGAACCGACCCGTCGAGGGACCGGTGGCGAACTGGGTCGACTGGCTTGGAAGGCGCCGCGGCGACGTGCCGCTCGTCTCGGTCGACCTGCCGACGGGCGTCGACGCGTCGTCGGCGGTGCCCCCGGGTCCCCATGTGGCGGCCGATCTGACCGTGGCGCTGGGGTTCCCCAAAGTCGCGAACGTGCTGGCACCGGCAGCGGACGCCGGCGGCCGTCTCTGGATCGGCGATCTCGGCGTTCCGTTGCCCGAACCGCCGCCGGGCCCGGACGCCCTCTACCAGTCGCGACGGGAGGACCTGGCTGGTTGCCTTCGGGCCCGGCAGCGCGACGCGCACAAGGGGACCTTCGGCCACGTAGTCGTCGCGGGCGGCTCGACCGGCTACAGCGGCGCCGTGGTGCTGGCTGCGCGAGCGGCGGTCAGGGGCGGCGCCGGCCTGGTGACGGCGGCAGTGCCCGAACATCTCGTTCAGGTGGTCGACGCCGGTTCGATCGAGTCGATGACCCTTGGGCTGCCGAGGCTGGGAAAGGGGTGGTCCCGTGACGCCGTCGAACCGCTGCTCCAGACGATCGTGGAGCGCGCCTCGCCCGGCGCGCTGGCGCTCGGTCCGGGCCTGGGGCTCTCCGACGATGCCCGCGTGCTGGCGCGACAGATCGTCGCCCGGAGCGCGGCGCCGGTCGTGCTCGACGCGGACGGCATCTCCGCCTTCGCCGGCGACCCCGAGGCGCTTCTCGCGCGCGACTCGGACCTGGTGATCACGCCGCATCCGGGAGAACTTGCCCGGCTCCTCGGCGTGTCGGTGTCGGCGGTCACGGAAAGCCGCTGGGAGCATGCGAGGCGGGCAGCCCGCGAGACGGGAGCGGTCGTCGTGCTCAAGGGCCGCCAGACCCTGATCTCGGACCCGGCCCTGGGCACCTGGGTCAACCCGACGGGGAATCCGGGTATGGCGTCGGGCGGTAGCGGCGACGTGCTGACCGGTGTGATCGCGGCGCTCCTGGCCCAGGGACTCGACCCTCCCGCGGCCGCCCGGCTGGGCGCTTACGCTCATGGGCTGTCCGGCGACCTGGCGGCGAAGCGCTGGGGGGAGATCTCGATGGCCGCCTGCGACCTCGTGGACGAGCTGGGGGCCGCGTTCCAGTCACTCGAAGAATGATGCGCTACCCGAGGCGGGATGCCATTGTTCGAGCCACGTTTCGGTTACTCGCGCCATGATCGTTCGCACAGAGAGTGCCGACGAAACCCGACAACTCGGTGTCGAACTGGCAGCCCGGCTCCGACCCGACGGCACGGCGCTTCTGTTCGGCGACCTCGGATCCGGCAAGACGGTGCTGACGCAGGGCATCGCGGAGGGCCTGGGGCTGGACGCGACCCTGGTCCAGTCGCCGACGTTCACGCTGATTCACGAGTACGACCGGAGTCCCGTTTCCGGCCGGGGACCCGTGCCCCTCGTGCACGTCGACCTCTACCGCCTGGAGCCGGAGGAGGTGGAGGCGATCGGCATCGATGAGTTCCTGGCGGGGGACGGGGTCAAGGTCGTGGAGTGGGCGGACCGTCTGCCGCAGCCGCCGTCCGCGGTCGAGGTGCGGCTGCGCATGGGCGCCGGGCCGGAGGAGCGGGAGGTCGAGATCCTTGACTGACGCACCTGCAACCGGATCCGGGGCTGTTAGGGTGCCGCCTCTGTCCGCCAGAGACACTCTCGACGCCGGAAAACTGGGAACGAGCAGAAGAGGAACGGAACCGATGGAAGTGGAACGCGTAGGGTTGGTCGGCTGCGGTCTGATGGGCCGGGGCATCGCGGAGATCTGTGCACGGGCCGGTATCCCGGTCACTGTGCGCGAAGTCAACCAGGACGTGCTCGACAAGGGGCTCGGCGCGGTGCGTGCATCCCTGGCCAAGAGCCTCGAGCGGCGGCGCATCGATGTCGAGGAACATGACCGGGCACTGGCGAACCTGACCGGAACCGTCGAACTGTCCGATCTCGCCGGTTCCGACCTGGTGGTCGAGGCGATCGTCGAGGACCTGGAAACCAAGCGCGAGCTGTTCGTCGCGCTGGACGGCATGGTAGGCGACGCCTGCATCTTCGCCAGCAACACGTCCTCGCTGACCCTGACGCAGCTCGCGGCCTCGACGGCCCGGCCCGACCGGTTCGTCGGGCTCCACTTCTTCAACCCGGTGCCGGCGATGCGGCTGGTCGAGGTGGTGCGGACCCTGATGACCTCGGACGAGGCCTACGACGCCTGCTGGAACCTGGCCGAGCGCGTGGGCAAGACGCCGGTGGCCTGCGGCGACAACTCCGGCTTCATCGTCAACCGGCTGCTGATTCCGTACCTGCTCGACGCCGTTCGCGCCTACGAGAGCGGCGTCGGCAGCATGGAGGACATCGATACCGCGATGAAGCTCGGCTGCGGCTACCCGATGGGGCCGTTCACGCTGAGCGACTTCATCGGCCTGGACACGATGTACTCGGTCGCCAACATCATGTTCGACGAGTACCGGGAGACGCGCTTCGCGCCGCCGACGTTGCTGAAGCAACTGGTCCAGGCGGGACATCTGGGGCGCAAGACGGGCAAGGGCTTCTTTGACTACAGTTGAGCCGGCGGCGCGGGCCAGGGCGCAGGTGACCCTGCCCGAGGAATCGGTGCAGGCGATCTGCGGCGCCCACGACGAGAACCTGCGACGCGTGGAGAAGGCTCTCGAGGTCACCCTCGGTGTACGCGGTTCCGCGGTACAGATCGAGGGCGCGGCGGCGGCGGTCGGAGCGGCCGAGCGGCTGCTCACCGATCTCGGCGCCCTGGCCGCGGCGGGCCGCAGGCTCCGCTCCGACGATCTGGCCACGGCCCTGCGGGTGGTGGCTCAGGAGCCGGCGGCTTCCCTGGTCGATTTCTTCCGGACGGGCGCCCTGATTCAGGCTTCGCGCCGGCTCGTCGCGCCGCGCAGCCTGAACCAGAAGCGTTACCTGCGCGCTATGCTGGACCATGAACTGGTCGTTTCGACCGGGCCGGCCGGCACCGGGAAGACCTACCTGGCGGTGGCGGTCGCGGCATCGGCGCTGAAGGAGCAGAAGGTGCGGCGCATCGTGCTGGCGAGGCCCGCGGTCGAGGCGGGCGAGAAGCTCGGTTTTCTGCCCGGCGATCTCGCGGAGAAGGTGAATCCCTACCTGCGCCCCCTCTACGATGCCCTGTTCGACATCATCGGCTTCGACAAGGTGTCCAGGATGATGGAGCGGGAGGTGATCGAGGTGGCGCCCCTGGCCTTCATGCGCGGCCGTTCGCTCAACGACAGCTTCATCATCCTGGACGAGGCGCAGAACACGACACCGGAACAGATGAAGATGTTTCTGACCCGCATCGGCTTCAACTCGAAGGCCGTCGTCAACGGCGACATCACCCAGATCGACCTGCCGCCCGGACAGCAGTCCGGTCTCAAGCACGCGCTCCAGGTGCTCCGGGGCGAGGAGGGCATCGAGTTCGTGCGTTTCGGGCAGTCCGACGTCGTCCGGCACGAGCTCGTGCAGCGGATCGTCGGCGCGTACGACCGCTGGGAGACCCGTCACGGTACGCGGCCGCGGGAGGCTGGAACTCCGGAGAGGGGCAGCCGGTGACCGCGGTGGTCAAGGCGCCGAAGCGCCGCCGGTCGGATCGCAGGCGCGAGGCTCGCAAGCGGCTGCGCCGCAGCATGTACCGGCGCCACGGCGATCGGCTGACCGTCGCCGGCCTGTGGCACTACGCGCTGGAACGCGACATCGTCTGGGTCGTGGTCATGGTCCTGGCCGGGGTCTGGATCATGGCGCCGCCGGGCGTCTTCTTCCGGCCGGATCTGGGCGAGGGGGACATTGCGAACCGCGACTATCACGCGACCCGGGACGTGCTGCTTCTCGACGAGGAGACCTCGGAGGAACTGAAGGAGCGGGCCCGCGCCGACGTCCGTCCGCTCTACGACTTCGACGCCGTTCAGGCGGACGAAGTCGAGGCGCGAATCGCGAGCCTCTTCGAGATCGAGCGGGGCTTCGACGAGGTGGCCGAACTCCTGCCCGAGGAGGACGTGGCCGAGGAACGGCTGCGAAGGTTGAGGATCGGGAGCGGCCTGCGGGTCGATGAGGGCCACGCCGACCTGCTGGCGGCCCGCACGGGCGGCGAGGACGAGGGCGCGGAGCTGGAGGAAAGCCTGACCCGCCTGGTGGGGCTGCTGCTCCGGGCCGGGATCGTGGAGAACAAGGAAACGCTGCTCCAGAACCGCCTCGAGGGCGTCACGCTGCACAACATGCAGACCGGCGAGGAGTCGGTCGAGTTTGACCTCTTCGGTTATCGCGGATATCCGGTCGAGGTGGAGGCCTACCTGGAGGCGGAGGTCGGCCGCTGGGCGGGGTGGTCGCGTGCCGAGCGGGAGACGTTCGTCGATTTCCTGATGGTCAACCTGGCGCCCAACGTCTACCTGAACCTGAACGAGACCCAGGAACGGCGCAACGCCGCGGCGGAGGACGTCGGGCCGGTGTTCAACCAGATTCGGGCCGGTCAGGTCATCGTGCGCAAGGGCGACGAGGTCGACCCGGAATCGATGCGTCTGCTGCGGGAGATGACCGGCAGCGAGAGCAGTCTGATCCTCCTGCGGTCGCCGCTGGCGTCGGCCCTGGTGCTCGGCCTCGCGGTGGCGTTCCTGTGGGTGGCGTTTCGCCGCAAGCGCCTGGTCGCGGTGGAGGGCCGCGACTTCGGCAGCGTCGTCCTGATTCTCGTCCTGGGCCTCGCGGCGACACGGGTCGGATTTCTGGTTGCGGATGCGCTGGCCGCCTCGTTCCCGATCGAGGCCCTGAGTTCGGCACGGAGCTACGTGTTCGCGATCCCCTTCGCGGCCGTGGCGCTGCTCGTGTCGGTGCTCTACGGTCGCGGCGCCGGCCTGCTCGCCGGCGTCGTCTTCTCGGTCCTGGTCGGCCGGCTGGGCTGGGTGGAGGCGGCGAATGCGGAGCTCGGGCTGGCGGGCGGCACGATGCTCTACTGCCTGACCGGCAGCCTCGCCGCGGTGTTCGCGCTCGACCAGTTGAAGCGGCGGTCCGCAGTGACGAGAGCGGGCCTCCTGGTCGGACTCGTCAACGTCGCCTCGGTGACGATGCTGACGCTGCTCGGGGATGGCGTCACGGTGGCCGTTTGGGGGTTCGAGGTGCTCTGTGGATTCCTGGGCGGCCTGATGGTGGCGGCCGCGGTCAGCTTCGCCGTTCCGGTGTTCGAGGCAGTGCTGTTCAGGACCACGGACATCAAGCTGCTGGAACTCTCTGACACGAACCTGCCGCTGCTGCAACGCCTGGCGTTCGAGGCGCCCGGGACGTTCCAGCATTCCCTGATGGTCGCGCACCTGGCGAAGGCCTGCTGTGAGGCGGTCGGCGGAAATCCGACCCTGGCCTATGTCGGCGGCCTCTACCACGACATCGGCAAGGTGCTGCGGCCGCAGTACTACGTCGAGAACCAGCGCGAGGGCGACAACCCGCACGACAGCCTCTCGCCCTCCATGTCCTCCCTGATCATCATCGATCACGTCAAGGAAGGCGCGCGACTGGCGCGCGAGAACCGGCTGCCGCAACCGATCGTCGACGCCATCGAGCAGCACCACGGCACGCGGAGGCTGAACTACTTCCTGGCCAAGGCGAAGGAGCAGGCAGAGCCGGGCGAGGAGGTCAACGAACACCAGTACCGGTACCCGGGCCCGATGCCCCAGAGCAAGACGCTTGCCGCGCTGATGGTGGCCGACACCGTCGAGGCGGCGAGCCGTACACTCGGAGACTTCTCCGAGAGGTCGATCCGTGCGTTGGTCGAACGCCTGCTGAACGACATCCTCGAGGACGATCAGTTCAGCCAGACCGACCTGACGCTCGCCGACCTCCGGCGGATGCGCTACACCCTGCAGAATGTTCTGAGGACGGTGCATCATCATCGGGTGGAGTATCCGGGCTTCGAGTTCGGACGCGGCGGCCGCGGTCCGTTGCGGGTTCTGTCCGGCGGCGCCGGCGGCGCTCCGGGCGGCGACTGACTCCGCCGGTGGCGACCATCGATCTGCAGGTCGCGGCCCCGGTGGAAGCCAGGTGCCGCGAGTGTCTTCCGGGGCTCCGCGCGGTGGCGGACGAGGCGGTTGCCGAACTGGCGCCGGCGCCGGCGACGTTCACCCTGCGCCTGGTCGACGACGCGGAGATGCGGGAGCTGAACCGCCGGTACCGGCAGGTCGACGGGGCGACGGACGTGCTCTCCTTTCCGGGCGAGGAGACGCCGGAAGGCCGCCACCTGGGCGATGTGGTCATCTCGGTCGAGACCGCCGGCGCCGGCGGCGGGATCTCCCTCGAACGGGAGCTCAAGGTTCTGACGCTGCACGGCATCCTGCACTGCCTGGGTTATGACCACGAGACTGACGACGGCGAGATGGAGGCGATGGAAACTCGGCTGCGGGCCCGCTTCCTGGAGCCGTCGGAGGTTCCGGGATCCCAACGATCCGGCACGGTAGCCCTCGTGGGCAGGCCCAACGCCGGCAAGTCGACGTTGATGAACCGCATGTTGGGGGAGAAGCTGGCGATCGTCTCGGACAAACCGCAGACGACCCGCCACCGCCTGATCGGCATTCTGAGCACGGAGCGAGGCCAGATGGTGTTTCACGACACGCCCGGCCTGCACCGGCCCCTGCACCGCCTGAACCGGCGGATGGTTCATGCCGCCGCGGCGGCGCTCAAGGAAGCCGACGTCGTGTGCCTGCTCCGGGACGTCGCGACCCCGTTCGGCCGGGGCGACGCCTACGCTCTCGATCTCGTCGCCACGGCGGCGGAGGCGCGCAGCAGGCCGATGTTCTGCTTGCTGAACAAGATCGACCTGATCGCCAAGCCCCGATTGCTGCCCGAGATCGAGCGCTATGCGGGCCGTGCCGTGTTCGAGGAGATCGTTCCGGTTTCGGCGCTCACTGGCGACGGCGTGGACGAACTCCTCGAACTCCTCTGGAGCCACCTGCCGCCCGGCGAGCCGCGGCACGACCCGGAACTGCTGACGGTCCACACCGAGCGCTTCCTCGTCGCGGAGTTGATCCGCGAGAAGGTCCTGGAGCAGACACGCGACGAACTGCCGTTCACGACCGCGGTCGTCATCGAGGTCTGGGAGGACGGCGAGAAGCGGACGGACCTGCTTGCCAGCATCCTGGTCGACCGGGAGAGCCACAAGGGGATCGTCGTCGGCCGTGGCGGCCGGCGGATCAAGGAGATCGGTACGGCGGCGCGACGGGATCTGGAGGCGTTCCTGGAGCGGCGGGTCTACCTGGAGCTGCGGGTACGGACAGAGCCGGGTTGGCGCGAGGATGCCGCGGTCCTGAGCCGCCTGGAGACCGGGTAGCCGCGCAGGCGGTGCTACAGAAACGTGGGATCCGGGGGCCTGTAGACGACAGAGTTGTCGCCTCCCCGAGGCCCGGCCGGATGGTTCGGGCGGTTCATTCGCAGCGCGGAGGCCGGTTCTTCGCCGGAACACGGGTTGGGCATGGACGTTGCTACCGAAATCTATAGCGTCCGGCCCGTGGCTTGCCTAGTTCATGGCCGCGCTGATAGACACGCGGCCTTGGCGATTCGTGTTTGAGCGTGCGGCCGGGCGGCGTCTCGGCCACAACAGATTTGGCGCGGCTCGGTCCGCAGCAAGGAACAGCAAAGGAGAACTTCATGTCAGGAGCAAGCCCCAAGTCGATTCTCGATCGGATCCGCGATGAGGGGATCCAGATCGTCGATTTCCGGTTCACCGACTTTCCCGGCTTGTGGCAGCACTTCTCGGTGCCGGCCCGCGAGGTCGACGAGGGCACCTTCGAGGACGGGCTCGGCTTCGACGGCTCGAGCATCCGCGGCTGGCAGGTGATCAACGAGTCGGACATGCTGGTGGTCCCCGACGCGGACACGGCGTTCATCGACCCTTACTTCGAGCACAAGACGCTCGTCATGACCTGCAACATCGTCGATCCGATCACGCGGGAGAGCTACGGCCGCGACCCGCGCGGTGTCGCCCGGGCGGCCGAGGCCTACGTGCAGTCGACGGGTCTGGCGGACACCGCCTTCTTCGGCCCGGAGGCCGAGTTCTTCATCTTCGACGACGTGCGTTTCGACGGCGGTCCGAACTTCGGCTTCTACGAGGTCGACTCGATCGAGGGCCGCTGGAACAGCGGCGCCGACGAAGGTCCGAACCTTGGCTACAAGCCGCGGTACAAGGAGGGCTACTTCCCGGTGCCGCCGACCGACAAGCACCAGGATATGCGGAGCGAGATGATCCTCACGATGGAGGAGCTCGGTCTCAACCCCGAGTGCCAGCACCACGAGGTCGGCACCGGCGGTCAGGCCGAGATCGACCTGCGGTTCGCGCCCCTCGTAGAGATGGCGGACGCGATGATGCTCTACAAGTACATCATCAAGAACACCGCCGCCCGTCACGGCAAGACGGTCACCTTCATGCCGAAGCCCCTGTTCGAGGACAACGGCAGCGGCATGCACACCCACCTCTCGCTCTGGAAGGATGGAGTGCCTCTCTTCGCGGGCGACGGCTACGCCGGCCTCTCGGACATGGCGATGCACGCGATCGGCGGCCTGCTCAAGCACGCGCCGGCACTGCTCGCCTTCACCAACCCGACGACGAACAGCTACAAGCGGCTCGTGCCGGGCTTCGAGGCGCCGGTGAACCTTGTGTACTCGCAGCGCAACCGGAGCGCGGCGGTGCGGATCCCGATGTACTCGCCGTCGCCGAAGGCGAAGCGGGTCGAGTTCCGTTGCCCCGACCCGAGCTGCAACCCGTACCTCGCCTTCGCGGCTCTGCTGATGGCGGCGCTCGACGGCATTCAGAACGAGATCGACCCGGGCAGCTCGCTCGACGTCGACATCTACGATCTGTCGCCGGAGGAGAGCCAGGGCGTTCCGACCACGCCGGCGACCCTGGACGAAGCGCTCGACGCCCTCGAGGAGGACCACGAGTTCCTGACCGCCGGCGGCGTCTTCGACGAGGACGTGATCGAGAACCACATCGCGTACAAGCGGGAGAGCGAGTGCCAGGAGGTGGCCTTGCGGCCGCACCCGCACGAGTTCGCGCTGTACTACGACATCTAGGCACCTGGTCACGGCGCCGGCGCATTCTGGGTGCGCCGGCGCCCCCACCGGCTGCCGCCGCAGGCGGCGTCCAAAGTGGTCGCCGACCTCCGGCCGGCGGCCTTGTTGCCCCGTCTGCGCCGCTTCGCGGCTCCGACCGAGGGCGGGTCAGAAGACCCGCGCACCCAGAGCACGTTGCTGCTACCGTTGCGCCGTCATTGCAGAACACGCGCCGACGAGCGAGTGGGCGCAGCCAAGGAGCAGGAGGTCCCTTCTCATGCAAGGCATAGCGATTCGCATCTTTGGTCTGGTGCTCGGTCTGACGCTGTGCGTGCCGGCGATAGCCGACGACTGGCCGCAGTGGCGGGGCGCGGACCGCTCCGGCGTGTGGCAGGAGGACGGCATCCTGGAGCAGTTCCCCGAGGGGGGCCTCGAGGTGGTTTGGCGTGTTCCCATCCGCGGCGGCTACTCGGGGCCGGTGGTGGCGGACGGCCGCGTGTTCGTAACCGACTGGCAGCGTATTGAGGGAACGCGCGCCATCACGGGCAAGGAACGCGTGCTGGCGCTCGACGAGGAGACCGGCGAGGAGCTCTGGAGTCACGAGTGGGACGTGAACTACTCGGCGCTGCAGCAGAGCTACGCGATCGGTCCGCGTTCGACGCCGACCGTCGACGGCGACACGCTCTACGTGATGGGCGCCGTTGGCCATCTGATCGCGCTTGAAGCCGAGACCGGCGAGGTGATCTGGAGCTACGACTCCGTGGAGCAGGGCAACGCCAGTATCACGATCTGGGGCTTCACGAGCTCGCCGCTCGTTTACGGCGACCTGTTGATTCAGGTCGTGGGCGCTGAACCGGACGGCAAGGTGATCGCCTTCGACAAGCAGACGGGCGAAGAAGTCTGGCGGTCGCTTTCCTCGGACTGGGAGATGGGCTACGGCCAGCCGATGATCTTCGAGCGCGGCGGCGTCGAGCAACTCGTCATCTGGGAGCCGAAGGCGGTCAACTCACTCAACCCGGCGAGCGGCGAGGTCTACTGGAGCGTGCCCTGGGAAGTGGCCTCGGGGATGACCGTGACGACTCCGGTTATCGACGGCGACCGGCTGCTCTTCAGCCAGTTCTATCGCGGTTCGCTGCTGCTCGAGTTCGACTCCGAGAAGCCCGAGGTGCGGGAGCTGTGGCGCGGACAGAGCCGCAGCGAGATGCCGGAGGAGACGGAGGGACTCCACTCCCTGATCACGACGCCGATCCTGGAGGGCGACACGATCTACGGCGTCTGCAGCTACGGTCAGCTCCGGGGTCTGAACGCCGCCGATGGCTCCCGGCTCTGGGAGAGCGACGAGATGACCCGGCAGGGCCGCTGGGGGACAGCCTTCATGGTCAGGCACGGCGACCGCTGGTTCGTGAACAACGATCTCGGTGACCTGATCATCGCCCGCTTCTCGCGCGACGGCTACGAAGAGATCGATCGCACCAGGCTGATCGAACCGACGACGCAGTCCGGTTTCGGTCCGCGGCGCCTCTTCGATGCGATGGTGAACTGGACGCACCCGGCCTATGCCAACCGCCACATCGTCGCGCGCAATGACGAGGAGATCATCCGTGTGTCCCTGGCCGCCGAATAGCGCTCGTGGCAGTTGAGCCGATCCGGCTGGCCGTGGTCCTCGCGTCGGCCGCGATTCTCGCGGCCGTGCCGGCCTCCGCCCAGGCGGGATCGGATGCCCAGGGTCCGGTGGGGGAGCTGATCTTCCCGCTCGAGCACTGGCACAACCACGGCTCTTCCGTGGTCGAACTTCCGAACGGCGATCTGCTGGTGGCCTGGTTCCATGGATCGGGCGAGCGGCGATCCGACGACGTGCGGATCATGGGCGCCCGCCTCCGGGCTGGTGGCACTGCCTGGAGCGAGCCTTTCCTGCTCGCGGACACGCCAGGATTTCCCGACACGAACTGCACCCTGCTGGTCGAGCCGGTCAGCGCGGGCGGCTACCGGCTGTGGCTGTTCTGGCCCACGATCCAGGCGAACCTGTGGGAAAGCGCGCTGATGAAGGTCAAGGTCTCGACCGACTTCGACGGGCCGGGGCCGCCGGTGTGGCAGTGGCAGGACGTGCTCCACATGAAGCCCGGCGACGGTTTTCACGACCTTGTGGCTGAGAGGACGGACGAGTACTTCCGGAGCCTCGGCTTCGCGGACGCCAGGGATCCTGCCGCACCGGAGTCGGCCCGGCAGTGGGCGGCCCGCAATCTGGAGCAGGCGGCGGACAAGCTGACCCGCCGCATCGGCTGGTTCACCCGCGCCCATCCGGTCATCCTGCCGCTTCCCGAAGGGGGCCAGCGGCTGCTTCTGGGGCTCTACTCGGACGGTTTCAGCTTCGCTTCCGCCACGTACAGCGACGACGGCGGCCACACCTGGACGATGAGCGAGCCGATCATCGGCGGCGGCAACATCCAGCCCACCTTCGCGCTTCGCGACGACGGCACCCTCGTCGCCTACATGCGCGACAACGGCCCGCCGCCCAAGCGGGCTCACGTCGCGGAGTCCCGGGATCTGGGCGCCACGTGGTCCATCGCCCGCGACCACCCGGACCTGGTTGAGACCGGCGCCGGCCTTGAAGTCCTGAAGCTCGAGAGCGGCCGCTGGATCGTCGTCCACAACGACATCCCGGACGGCCGCTACCGGCTCGCGGTATCGGTCTCCGAGGACGAGGGCAGGACCTTCAAGCGCAGGCGCTACATCGAGCGCGAGGAGAAGGGCGTCGGCCGCTACCACTACCCGTCCGTCGTCCAGGCGCGGGACGGCCGCATCCACGTGACTTACAGCTACCACGTCGCCGGCGCACTCGACGACGGCGGCCAGGGAAAGAGCATCAAGCACGTCAGCTTCGATGAGACCTGGCTGCTCGGCGACGACTGAGAGAGGACTTGAACATGCACCAGCGAAAGATCTTCAGCGGCGCTCTCGCTTCCATCCTTGCCGCCGCCCTGCTCGCCGCGTGCGCGCCACAGGAGGCGGACAGCACGGACGCCGCCGGCACGTTTGCGGGCCTGCCTCGCGTAACGCCCGAGAGCGCCGGCATGTCGAGCGAACGGCTCGAGCGGATCCGGCCGGTGTTCGAACGCTACGTGACGGACGGCAAGCTGTCCGGCGTGATCACCGTCGTCGCCCGCGACGGTCAGGTCGTGCACTTCGAGGCCAGCGGTTACCAGGACGTCGAGGCCGGCGAGCCGATGACCGAGGACACGCTCTTCCGCATGTACTCGATGACCAAGCCGATCGCTTCGGCGGCGCTGATGATGCTCTGGGAGGAGGGCCACTTCCTGCTGTCGACGCCTCTGTCCCAGGTCCTTCCCGAGTTTGCCGGCACGCAGGTCTACGTCTCCGGCGACGGCGATGACATGGAGACGGAGCCGCCGCGACGGCCGATCGTCATCCGCGACCTGATGACACACACGTCCGGGCTGACCTACACCTTCATCCCCAGCCCGGTGGCCGCCAGCTACGCGACGGCGGGACTCGAGGGTTCGGCGGACGCCGTTCCCCACGACGACCTGGCGCACTATGTCCGGGAGCTGGCGAAGCAGCCTCTGCTCGCTCACCCCGGCACCGCCTGGAACTACAGCGTCGGGCTGGAGGTCGCGGGCCGGGTGGTCGAAGTCGTCTCGGGGCAGAGCTTCCGGGACTTCCTGAAGGAGCGCATCTTCGACCCGCTGGCCATGGTCGACACGGACTTCTACGTTCCGGACGAGAAGCTCGATCGTCTCGCCGTGAACTACGCGCCGACGCCCGAGGGCGGCATCGTCGTCTTCGACGATCCCGAGGCCAGCGCCTACCGCAAGCCGCCGAAGGTCGAGATGGGCGGTTCCGGCCTGGTCGCCACCGCCGGCGACTACCTGCGCTTTGCCCAGATGCTGGCGAACGGCGGCGAGCTCGACGGGGTGCGGATCCTCGGACCGGAGACGGTGGCCCTGATGATGGACAACCACCTGGGAGCGGCCTACGGGCCGTCGCCGATGTCGAGCCTCAATCTCGACATGGGGATGAGCGAGGGCATGGGCTACGGCCTCGGCGGCTACTCGATCACCGACACCGGACTGACCGGTCTGCCGGCCTCGCCGGGCACCTACGGCTGGGGCGGCGCCGCCTCGACCGACTTCCTCGTCGATCCGGAGGAGGACCTCGTCGCGATGGTGCTGACCCAGTTGCTGCCTACCGGCACCTATCCCCTGCGTCCGACGATGGAAGTGCTGACCTATCAGGCGATCGTGGAGTAGGCGCGAGGAGATGAAGATGCGCAAGCTCAGGGCAGTGGGCCTCGGCGCCGCGTCGCTGCTGATCCTGGCCGGAGAATCTCTTGCCCAGGAAGGCGGCTTCTATGCCGGCTACACAGCCTCGGCCGAGCAGTTCGACGCCACCTTTTCGAAGAACGTCGACAACACGGATCCGGACACCCTCGTGCCCGAGCCGCGGCGCGGCATGGTCTTCCACGATCAGGACTCCGCCGACACGGTGGATCTCGCGGCCGGCTTCATCGTTGGCTACCGCACGGCCCCCGGCGCCGGCGGCGCGTACCTCAGTACGGAACTCGACGTCATGTTCCACAGCGGCGAGCCGGATGGCCGGCTCGCCGGCGTGGGCACATCGCCCGAACACAAGCAACTGGGCGAGAGCTGGCCCGATGCGTGGTCCCTCGACAAGAAGCGCAGCTACGGGCTGACCCTGCGGCTTGGTTTCCTGCCGGACTCGCTCCAGTCCCGGGACGTGAGCCTCTACCTGCTCGGCGGCGTTCGCCTCTTCAAGTCGCGCTTCAGCACGACCTTCGAAGGGTGTCTGAACGCCGAGCCGTGTTCAGCCTCCGAGTTCGTCTCCGGGGCCGACGGCCGCGACGTGGATGCGGTCGCCACCACCTGGGGCGTCGGTCTGGAGAAGCGGTTCGGCAGCGGCGAGTACGCCCGCCGGATCGCCTTGCGATTCGAGGCGACCTACAGCGAGTACGGCGACGAGTCCTGGGTGGCCGACTTTCCGGACGTCCGGGTCACCGTGCCCTCGGCTGTGGAGGCGGAGGGGATAGGCGTGACGGTGAGCATGGTGCGGCTGTTCGGCGCGGCGGACTGAGGGCGTCCGCCTCAGCCGTACATCACCGCCGCCGCCTCTTCCCGCAGCGCCGTCGGATTCCCCAGCATCTGGCGGTCGTAGCCGGCGCGCTTGTAGAAGATGTGCATGTCGCACTCGTGCGTGAAGCCGATGCCGCCGAAGACCTGGGTGGTCATGGTGACGGCGTGGTTGGCCACGTCGGTGGCGTGGGCCTTGAGCAGGGGAGCGAGGTGGTCGATCTCGTCCGATCCGTCGTCCCAGACGTCGGCGGTGTGCCAGAGCAGGGACTGGACCGGCTCGACCTCGGTGAGGACCTCTGCGCACATGTGCTTGACCGCCTGGAAGGAGCCGATGATGCGGTCGAACTGCTTGCGCTCCTTGGCGTACTCGACCGCGATGTACAGCCCCTTCTGGGCGGCGCCCAGGGCGTCGGCGGCGAGGGCGATCTGGGCCGCATGGACGGCTCGCCGCGTGCTGTCGGAGTTGCCGCCGAGGTTCTCGGCCGCGCCCAGGTCGACGTTGGAGAAGGTGACTTCGGCGACCCGGCGGGTGTCGTCGACGGTCTGAAGGGGCTCCACGTCGATGCCCGGCGTGGTCGCGTCGAGCAGGTGCAGACTGCCCCCGTCTTCGAGCAGGAAGGCGTCCGCCCAGGTGGCGTCGGGCAGGTAGAGAACGGAACCGTCGACCCGGCCGCTCTCGATCGGCGCGTCGAGAATCGGCGTGAGCAGGGTCCTCCCCTCGGCGATCCCTTCGAGCAGGGCGCTTCGGCGTTCGCCGGCGTCGGCGCCGGCGATCAGCAGCGGCGCCAGGACGTAGGACGAGTGGAAGTTCACCGGCGCCGCGGCGCGCCCGATCTCCTGGGCGGCGATCGCCGCCTCCTGCATCCCGAGTTCCGAACCGCCCAGGTCCATGTCGATCAGGAGACCCGTGATGCCCTGGTCGCCGAGCTGGCCGTGGATCGCCGCGTCGCGGCCGGACTCCGAGTCCATCACCTGGCGGACGCGCTCGACGCCCACGTCCTGGGCCAGAAAGCGCGCGATCGAGTCTCGGAGCAGCTCCTGCGGCTGCGTCAGTCCAAAGTCCATGTTCGAGGACTCCTTGTGGGCCCGGCCGTCAGGCCGCTGCCGGCTTCGGCTCCCGCGGCAGGCCGAGGCCCCGCTCGCCGATGATGTTCTTCTGGATCTGGGCGGTGCCGCCGCCGATGATCAGGCCGAGGGCGTACATGTAGTTGCGCTGCCAGTTGCCGTAGTCGCGCACGTGCTTCGAGCCGCGCTTCAGGACGCCGCGCTCGGCCATCGCGTCGATCGCCAGGGCGCAGACGTCGTAGTTCAACTGGCAGCTGTTCAGCTTGACGATGAGTCCACCGGCGCCGGAGTCGCGCTTCTTCAACCTGTCGGTGAGAAGGCGCAACTGGTGGTACTTCATTGCCTGCACCCGGCCCTCGAGCTTGAGCAGCCGGTCCCGGTAGACGGGCGAGTCGATCAGGCCGGTCTCGCGCAGGATGTCGACGCAGCCGGCGAGGTAGTTCTCGGTCGTGTTCGAGCGGCCGAGCATGTTGCGCTCGAAGCGCAGGGTGTAGGTGCCGACCTCCCAGCCCTGGCCGGGGCGGCCCACGACGTTCATGGCGGGCACCCGCACGTCGGTGAAGAAGACTTCGTTGAAGGAGGCGTCGCCGGTCATCGTCATCAACGGGCGCACGTCGAGGCCGGGAGTGTCCATCGACAGGACGATGTAGCTGATGCCGCCGTGCTTTCCGCCGTCCGCTTCGGTGCGAATCAGGGCGAACATCATGTCGGCCTCGCGAGCGCCGCTGGTCCAGATCTTCTGACCGTTGATCACGTACTCGTCGCCGTCGAGCACCGCGGAGGTCCGCAGCGATGCCAGGTCGGAGCCGGATCCCGGCTCGCTGTACCCCTGGCACCAGATCAGCTCGCCGCGCATCGTGGGCCGAATCAGGTCCTGCTTCTGGTCCTCGCGGCCGAAGTGCAGCAGCGTCGGGACGAACATTCCGGTGCCCTGGTTCTCCATCCCAAGGGAGATCCCGGCGTTCTGGAACTCGTCCTCGATCACCAGGCTCGCGAGGGCATCGGGCTCGTGGCCGGCGCCGCCGTAGCGCTTGGGGATCGTGCGGCCGGCGTAGCCGGCGTCGAAGAGCCGCTTCTGCCACTCCAGGGTTCTTTCACGGATCTGCGATGCGTCACCGCCGAAGCCAGGACCGGCCGGGACGGCAACGTCCTCATTGGCGGTGAGGAAGGAGCGAATCTCCTCGCGGAGGGAGTCGTACTCGGAGCCGATCGATGTGTCCATGATGGGCGCGACTTTATCGCGCCCGGGGGTCCTCGTCAGCACCCTGGAGCGTTCGGAGTAAGCTGTCGGGTTCGACACTCCGTCGAAGGACAACCTCGGGAAGGGTGGCGACGACAAGATGGGCGACGACACGGTGGCAGAAGGGCTCGCGGAAGGGACCGAGGACGCCGGCGCAGCGAGGCCCTCGAGCCGCGATGCCGTGCGTCTCGAGCAATTGCGGCAGGCCGCGGCTTCATCCGGCGCCGACGCCGTGGTGCTGACGCCGGGAGCTACGTTGAGATGGCTCCTGGGCCACCACTTCGACGGGCACGAGCGGCTCTTCCTGCTCGTCGTGCCGACCGCCGACGCTCCGGTGGCCATCGTTCCCGCGCTGGAGGAGGCGAACTTCCGGAGCGTTGCGCCAGCGGTCGAGTCGGTGCATCTCTGGGACGACGCGGACGGTCCGGAGAAAGCCGCGGCCGCCGCGTTCAAGGATCTCGGGAAGGCGGCGCGGGTGGCGGTCGAACCGCTCAGCCTGCGCTTCATGGAAGTCCAGCACCTGTCCCGCGAGCTTCCGAAGGCGAGGCTCGAAAGCGCCGAATCGATCGTGAGCGAACTGCGGCTCAAGAAGAGCGACGAGGAGGCGAAAGCGATCCAGCAGGCGTCGAAGATCGCCGAGGCGGCGCTCGAGTTCACGCTGCGGGACGTCAAGCCGGGACGCACCGAGCGCGAGATCGCGGCCAAGCTCTCGAGTGAGCTGCTGCGCCGCGGCGGAGGCGGCATCTCCTTTGGCCCGATCGTTCTCAGCGGTCCGAAGAGCGCGCTGCCCCACGGAGTCCCCGACGAGCGGCAGATGGAGGAGGGCGAGTTCCTGCTGATCGACTTCGGCACGTCGTTCGACGGCTACCACTGCGACATCACCCGCACGTTCGTCGTCAGCGGCTCGCCGACGGACCGCATGCGGGAGGTCTACGAGGCCGTGCTGCAGGCGAACATCCGCGGAGTGGCGGCCTCACGTCCCGGCGTCACCTACGACTACGTCCACAAGAACTGCCAGGCGAACCTGCGCGCCGCGCGCTTCAAGGAGTTCATGACCCATCGCACCGGGCACGGCCTGGGTCTGGAGATCCACGAGCCGCCGTCCGTCATGGCGGGCAACACCGACGTTGTCGAGGAGGGGGCCGTGTTCACCATCGAGCCGGGCCTCTATCTCGAAGGTTGGGGCGGCGTGCGGATCGAGGACAACGTACGCGTCACCGCGGAGGGCTGCGACCTGCTCACGTCGTCGCCGAGGGAGCTGCGGATCCTCGGAGCCTGAGCCCTCGACAGCGCCCCTTCAGAAGTGAAGGTGCAGGCCGATCTGGCCGCGGCGGCTGTCGCCGAGGCCACTGCGGATCGTGCCGTCGAAGTTGAAGAGCAGGGAGCCCTGGGAGGCGTCGAGGCGGTTGTCGGCGTTCGTCAGGTTGAAGATCTCGAAGACCGGTTCGAGCGTGATGCCGGGCCCGAGGGTGAATGGGCGCGAAAGCCGGACGTCCCAGGTCAGGAAGTCGTTGTCGCGGCGTAGCGTGTTCCGCTGGAGGATGCGCCCGCCTGCGCAGATGCGGTCGGACGGCTGGGCGGCTCTTCGACCGGGTTCCGCGCAGGATTCCGACACGGGCGAGGCCGAGAGGTAGCGGAACACGTTGCTGAACTGGACCTCGCCGGGCAGGGCGAAGAGCAGATAGCCCGCGACCTGGTGCCGGCGGTCGCGGTCGGACCAGCCGAACTCGGGTCCGAGGTTCGTCGGATCGGCGTAGCGGAACGTGAAGGGGTCCCGCTCGTTGTCGTCGTCGGAGCGATCCCGGCTGAGGGTGTAGTTCACCTCGAACGTGAGCAGGCCGTCGAAGGCGCCCCGCCCGCGCAGGGTGGCGGTCAGGCCGTGGTAGCGGGAGCGCGCCGAGCTTTCCGTGTTGTTCAGGACATTGATGCCGCCGCCGCCCGGATGGGTGCCGATGCCGAAGGGCGCGCCGAAACCCGGGTGGTTGCGGTCCACGAAGCGGAACAGCTCGTCGGTTCGCGCGTGCTGGTAGGAGAGCTCGGCCGTCACGCCACGGCCCAGCCGGCGCTCGAAGCCCGCGCCGAATGACCAGGTCTCCGGCAGTTCCAGGTCCCGGTCGACGACGGTGATGTCGGGCAGGAAGGGAACCGTGTCCGAGCCGTCGATCTGCTGGTCGATGGGCGGTACCGGGCCCAGCGCCGGCGAGGCGGCGCTGCTCCTGAACAGGACCTGCTGGAAGGCGCCGTTCGTCGTGCGCGGACCTGCCAGGACCAGGCTGGGGATGCGCGACACGTAGGAGCCGGCGTTCAGCCGCAGCACGTTGGAGCCGTCGCCCGAGGCGTCCCACACCAGGCCGAGGCGGGGCTGGAAGTTGTCGAGATCGTCGGGGATCGTGCCGTCCGAAGGGAACCGCGGATCGTCCAGGTAGGGCGCGAACCAGGTGTCGCGCGGGGCGATCAGCGGGTCCGGATTCCAGGTTCCCTCCCAGCGCACCCCGAGATTCAGGACGATCCGTTCGCTCGCCTGCCAGGTGTCCTGGAGGAAGAGACCGACTTCGTCGACGTCGAATGCCTGCTTGCCCAGGTCTTCCGGCGGAATGCCGGGAACGGTCGCGGCCTGCAGGTAGAGCAGGACCGGTCCGGTGATCCCGGTTCCCGGTGGGCAGTGGCCGGCGGCGCTGCTCGTGCCGTCGGAGCAGGTCACGTAGTGGTTGCCCTGTTCCATGAAGTTGATGAAGCCGTCCACCGAGTCGAAGATGTAGCGGCTGTTGCCGAAGCCCAGGAATTGCTGGGCGATGCCGGTCCGGTTCGCCTCGATCCCCGCCTTGACCAGGTGATCGCCGAGCAGCGTCGAGACGTTGTCGACGAGCTGCTTCCGGTCGTCCGCCGCGTCGGCGCCGATCGGCAGGAAGAAAGGCAGACCGATGCGGAAGCCGTCCGCGAAGTCCATCGCGATGTCCGGAAAGGGCCGGCCGCCCAGAGCCATGTAGGGCGGCTGGGGCGGCGGCTCGACTCCCGGCTGGAGCGGCCCGCCGTAGCGCCGCGGACGGTGCTCGCGAGCCCATTGGAGGCGCAGTTCGTTCGAGGTCCGGTTGCTGAGGAGGGAGCGCAGGCTGAGGTTGACGGCGTGCGAGTAGTCCTGCTCGATGCCGTTCGCCGACAGGCCCCAGGAGTCGACGTCGAACGTGCCGTTCTCCTGCTCCGACCAGGTGTAGTTGTACTTGACCGACGCCTGGTGACTCTCGTTCAGGTTGAAGTCCAGCTTGGCGATCAGGGCGCGGTTGTCGTCGCTGCGCTCGATGGGCCCGAACTCGTCGTCGAAGAGGCCGGGCCAGCGGTCCTGCAGGAAACGGTCGAGCCGCTCGAGGTTGGCGGGCCCGGCGACGCCGCGCACGAGCTGCTTGGTCTCCGAAGCGTCCTGCTCGTCGTACGCGCCGAAGAAGAACACGCGCTCCCGCTTGACCGGCCCGCCGAGCGTGAAGCCGTACTGCAGCCGCTCGAACTCCGGCTTCGCCGCCTCACCGGAAGGATGCTCGGACGAGATCCCGTCCCATTGCCGGAACGTGTGCAGCGTGCCCTCGAGCTCGTTCGTGCCGGACTTCGTGATCACGTTGACGAAGCCGCCGGCCGACCGGCCGAACTCGGCCGTCGCGCCCTGGTTGATGACCACCATCTCCTGGATCGCGTCCTGGTTGAAGGTGAAGGCCGGACGCTGGCCGCCGCGTTGCTCGCCGAAGAAGGAGTTGTTGAAGTCGGCGCCGTCGACGATGAAGTTGTTGAAGATGCCGCGCTGGCCGCTGATGTTCAGTTCGTCGCCGTCCGGCCCCTGGGAGAGCGAGGCCCCCGGGGTCAGCAGGGTCAGGTCGAAGAAGTTGCGGCCGTTCACCGGCAGGCCCTCGATCACCTCGTCGGAGAGCCGCTGGGAGGTCGTAACGTCTTCGGTGGCCGCCGTGCCGTAGGCGTCCGTTGACACCGTGATCTCCTCGGCGACGACCTCCTTGAGTTCGATGTCGAGGTTCAGGCTCTCGCCGACGCGAAGGGTCAGGCCGGCGAGCCGCTCCATCAGTCCCTCGTCGTCCCTGGTCACGATCAGTTCGTACGTTCCGAGCGGCAGCAGAGTGCGGGCGAAGGTCCCTCCCGCTGTGGTCTCCACGGATGTCGTGAACCCGGTCTCGGCGTGCTGGATGAGAACCAGGGCGCCCCCGACGGTGGCGCCGTCGGGCCCGCGGACCGTGCCGCGGATGATGCCGGTCGTCGCCTCGGATTGGGCGGCTGCGGGGATGGCCGTTGCGGCGAGGCCCAGGGCCAGACCGGCAATCGCGAGAAGCAGACGGTTACGCATTTGGCGGACCCTATCGCCGCTCGCAGCCGGCGCACGGTCGCGTCTTGTGATGGCGAACGCCCTGTCCGGATCTCCCAGTTGGGAGTATTGCGGGCGACTGGTGGGCGTCGCTACGCTGAGAGTCAAGCCTTTGAGTCAGCATCGCGTCAGCCTTGGGTCAGGGTCAAGCAAGCCCCGTGTGGCGGCTGCACTTCGCACGACTGCGCCTTCGACCGGGGCGGGCGCAGGAGGCCGGATGGCGAGCATCGTAGCCACGCTCCAGGAGGCGGCGTTCGACGAGGACCGCTGGGCGGCTGCTTCGGCTGCAGTCGACGACGCTTGCGGAGCGATGGCCAGCCACCTGGCGGTCCTCTCCGATTCTGGGGAGGCCTGGCCGTTCCGATTCAGCCAGCTCCTGAGGCGCGGGGTGGCTGACGAAGAAGCCGAGCGCATCTATGTTGAAGAGTGTGCGTTTCGGGACGAGCGCGTGCCGCGTCTGGCCGACTTGCCCTACGCGCGCCTGATCCACAACACGGAGATCTACACCGCTCGCGAGCAGAAAACCTCGCCCGTGTACGCCGGTGTTCTTCCCCGCATCGGCTCGAACAACCAGTTGAACGTGCGCTTGGCGGGCCGGAACGACAGCGAGATCGTCTGGGTGCTGACTCGAGAGGCTTCCAGTGACTGGACGTCCGGTCACATCGCACTCCTGAACGGCTTGCTGCCCCATGTCGAGCACTTCGTCAACGTACGCCAGGCCCTGGCGGAAGCGGATACCCGTACCACGTCCCTCGCTGGACTGATCGACAGTGCCGGCCTGGGCGTGGTCTTCCTCGACGGAAGGGGCCGCGTGCTGGAAGTGAACGCGCAGGGGCGTTCCATACTGCAGGCGGGGCGTTGCCTGTCGGAACGCGGCGGCCGGCTCCGAGCCCGTTGGCGGGCGGACGGCGCGAAGCTGAACAAGTTGCTCACCGCCGCCTGCCGGGATGGCGTCGGCGGTTCGATGAGCCTCCAGGCCCTTGACGGGCCGCTCGTGCTGCATGCCTGTCCGATCCCGCCTGACCGGGGGTGTTGGGACACCCGCGGCGTCGCTGCGCATGTGCTGCTGACCGAGCCTCGCTCTATCGGACCGATCGATCCAGGTCCCGTGGCCGCGGCCCTCGGCTTGACGCCGACAGAGAGCGAGATGGCGGCGTGGCTGGCGGAAGGCCGTACGGTCGGCGAGATCGCCGTCTCTACGGGTCGGAAGGAGAGCACGGTCCGCTGGCACATCCGCAACCTGCACTCGAAGCTGGGTGTTCATCGTCAGGCGGATCTGGTGCGCCTCGTGCTCTCGACCGCGGCTGCGACGCCGCCGGTTCGGCGCGTGGGCTCGGAGGACGAAGAAACGCATCCGGGAAGGCAGCAGTGATTGTCAGGGCACGGTCTGGCGGGTCCGCTGCGGCGTCTCGCTTCGAGGGAATCGTCGCAGGCTTGCAGGAGGCGGCGTTCGACGAAGACTGTTGGGCAAAGGTCTCACGATCCCTTGACGACGTTTGCGACCTGATGGGCAGCCACCTGGTCGTGCTGACCGGACGGCGTTCCGTTCCGGAGTATCGGTTCAGCCGGGGTCTGTTCCGCGGAGAACCGATGGGAGAAGCCGAAGAGCTCTACGTCAAGGAGTATGGATTCCGGGATGAACGCTTGCCTCGGCTGCGGGATCTGCCGAACGCGCGCCTGGTGCACAACCGGCGGATCTACACGGAACAGGAGCAGAGAACGTCGCCGGTCTACTGCAGCTTTCTTCCCCGGGTCGGGTCCAACAATCAGTTGAACGTGCGCCTTGACGGACTCCACGACACCGACATCGTCTGGGCCTTGACGAAAGCCGCTGGCCTTGATTGGACGTCGGAGCAGGTGGCTTTCCTGGAGCGTCTCCTTCCGCACGCGGCCCACTTCGTGCGTGTCCGGCAAGCACTGGCAGTTGCGGACGCCCGCGACGCCTCGCTGACCGAGTTGATGGGGACGATCGGTCTGGGCGCCGTCCTCCTTGATCAACGGGCCCGCGTGTTGGAAGTGAACACGCATGGACGTCGCCTGCTTGCCACGGGGCGTTGCTTGAGGGAGCGAAGTGGCAGGCTGAGGGCCCGCTGGCGCAGCGACGACGCAAAGCTCGGCCGATTGCTTGCGTCCTGCTGTCGCGAGGGCGTGGGCGGATCGATGACGATCCGTCCGTCTTGCGACGATTCCATCGCGGGTCCGGTGGTGCTACACGCTTCTCCGGTGCCTTCCGACCTGACGAACTGGGACACTCGGGGTGTGGCCGCCCGGGTACTGCTGACCGAACCACACTCCGTTGGACCGATCGATCCCGCACCCATCGCGGTGACCTATGACCTCACGGAGACCGAGAGCCGGGTGGCTGCGCTGCTGGCCGAGGGCGCGGCGGTAAGCGAGATTGCGGCGACCACCGGCCGCAAGGAGAGCACGGTGCGCTGGCACGTCCGCAACCTCCACTCCAAGCTGGGCGTCCATCGCCAGGCGGACCTGGTGCGCCTCGTGCTGTCGACGGCCGTTGCGGCGCCGGCGGAGCAGTGACCGCGAAGGCGCCGCGCGGCCCCGCGACCGCTGCCTCCGGGCTGGAGGAAATCGTTGGGTGCCTGCAGCAGGCGGCTCTCGACGAAAGGCGGTGGAGCGCCCTGTCGGCACGGATCGAAGATGCCGTCGGAGGCTTTTCGAATCACCTCGTGGTTATGGCGCGGCGGGGCGGTTCCTTCGAGTTCCTGTTCAGCAGTTGTTTGGTTCGAGGCGAACCCGACCCTGAGACCGAGCGGACCTACATCGAGGAGTACGCGTTCCGGGACGAGCGCGTTCGTCGCTTCGAGGCTTGGCCGAATGGACGATTGCTTCACAACAGGGAGGTGTACACGCCGACCGAGCAACGGACGTCGGCTGTCTATCGCGACTTCCTTCCCAGGTTCGGCAGCAACAACCAGATGAACGTTCGGCTGAATGGTCTCCATGGCAATCACATCGTCTGGGTTCTTTCGGCGCGGCCGGACCGTGACTGGTCGTCGCGGCAGATCGGTGTCGTCAACCATCTCTTGCCTCACGTGCATCAGTTCGTCAATGTGCGCCAGACGCTGGCGGCTGCGAACGCTCAGGTCGAGTCGCTGGCCGGACTACTCGATCGCACGCGACTCGGCGTGATCCATCTGGACAGCCGGGCGCGAGTGCTGGAGGCCAACGAGCCGGCCCGTTCCCTGTTGCGGGCCGGCGACCGCCTGATCGCGAAGAGCGACGGTCAACTGGGTGCTCGCTGGCGCAGCGACGATGCGAAGCTCGGTCGGCTTCTTGCGGCCTGCTGCCTGGACGGCGTGGGCGCTTCGATGACCGTGCGGCCCACCGGTGAGTCCCTCGATGCCGGTCCGGTGACGTTGCAGGCCTGTCCAGTGAGTCCCGACTTGACGAGCTTCGACACGCGCGGCGTCGCGGCGCAACTGCTGCTGACCGAGGCCGGCTCAGGTCCCGTCGTCGATCCTCGGTCGCTGGCGGAGGCGTACGACCTGACGGCCGCGGAGAGCGGGGTGGCGGTGCTGCTGGCGGAAGGCCGAACGGTGGGCGAGATTGCCGAGTCCACGGGCCGCAAGGAGAGCACGGTGCGCTGGCACGTGCGCAACCTGCACTCGAAGCTGGGTGTCCATCGGCAGTCGGACCTTGTGCGACTCGTGCTGTCGATGGCCGCCGGAGAGCGGCCACGGTAGCGGTGCTGTGAGTGTGGCCACCGTCGCTGCTCGGCTGGAGGGGGCTATCGGGGAGCTGCAGGAAGCAGCACTCGACGAGGAACGCTGGCCTGTTGCGTCGGCGCTGATCGACCAAGCAGCCCGCATCGAGGGCAGTCACCTCTCTGTGCTTCCGCGGCGCGGGTTGCCTTCGGAGTTCCTGTTCAGCCGAATCCTGATTCACGGCGAGCCGCGCGACGACGTGGAGCGGACGTACGTTCAGGACTACGCGTCTCGAGATGAGCGCAGTTCCCGCCTCCGGGCTCTGCCATACGGACGTTTGGTCCACAACACGGAGCTCTTCACCGAACGCGAGCTGAAGACGTCGCCGTTGTACTGCGGTTTCCTGCCCCGAGTCGGCAGCAACAACCAGGCTGTCGTGCGCCTCGAGGGCGTGCATGACACGGACATCCACTGGTGTCTGTCGGCGCCGATGGGCCGCGTTTGGAGTTCCGAACAGATCGCTGTCGTCGAGCGTCTCCTGCGTCACGTTCGGCATTTCGTTCGGGTTCGCTAGGCGCTGGCGTCGGCCGACGCCAGAGAAGCTTCGTTGACCGGTCTGCTCGAACGATCCGGTCTGGCGGTGCTCTACCTCGACCGAACCGGTCGCGTGTTGGAAGCGAACGCCCCCGCTCGGGAACTGCTCGCAACCGGCGAAGTCATCCTGCAGCGGGACGGTCAGTTGTCGGCGCCAGGTTCGGACTCGGCTGCGAGGCTGGGCCGGCTTCTTTCCGTTTGCTGCCGCAAGGGCGTCGGTGGTTCGATGACGCTCCATCCTTGCGGTGGGCCGGCCGATAGCGAACCGCTGTTGCTTTGTGCCTGCCCGGTAGCGCCGGACCATACGACCTTCGACTCTCGCGGCGTGTCCGTGCAAGTCCTGCTGACGAGGCTAGGCGGCGGCAAGCAGAGCGTCGATACGCGCCAGGTCGCCAGGTTGTACGACCTGACGCCGGTCGAGAGCCGCGTGGCCGCGCTGCTGGCGGAGGGCCGGACAGTCAGTGAGATCGCGGCCTCCACC